>JAVEWI010000300.1:0-2922 GCA_034004625.1 Bdellovibrionales bacterium | reverse complement strand
ACGGCCCGGTTCGTTATCCGGATTAAGGATGTCGATCAAACGCAGCATGTCATCAACCGGCAAACTGGGGCCGCATTTGAACGCCACGGGGTTTTTGACACCGCGCAGGAATTCGACATGGGCGCCGTCCGGTTGGCGCGTGCGGTCGCCAATCCACAGCATATGCGCGGATACGTCATACCATTCGCCCGTGGTGGAATCCGTACGGGTGAGCGCTTGTTCATAGGGCAGCAATAAGGCTTCGTGCGATGTGTAAAAATCCACTTCGCGGATGGGCGGCGAATTTTCAACTGTAATACCGGCCGCGGACATAAATGCCAAAGCCTGGTCGAGGCGCGATGCCAGATCCTGATACCGGCTTTCCAGCGGGTGGCCTTTGAGGAAATCCAGTGTCCATTGATGCACGCGGTGCAAATCGGCATAACCGCCCGAAGCAAAAGCACGCACAAGGTTCAGCGTGGCTGCGGATTGGTTATAGGCCTGCACAATGCGCTGCGGGTCGTGGCGGCGGGCTTCTGCTGTGAATTCGGGCGCGTTGATAATGTCGCCTTTGTAGCTGGGCAGGGTGGTGCCGTCTTTGGTTTCGGACGCGGCGCTGCGCGGTTTTGCGAATTGTCCGGCAAGGCGGCCAATTTTTACGACCGGCAAACCGGCGGCGAATGTCATGACAATCGCCATTTGCAAAATAACGCGGAAAGTATCGCGGATGTTTTTGGGATGGAATTCGGCAAAGCTTTCGGCGCAATCGCCGCCTTGCAAAACAAAAGCCTCACCCGCGGCAACGCGGGCCAATTGGTTTTTCAAACGGCGCGCTTCGCCCGCGAAAACGAGAGGCGGATAATTGGCAAGCGTCTGTTCGACCTTGGCAAGGGCGGCGGGGTCTTCGTAAACCGGCATCTGTTCGGCTTTTTTGCCGCGCCAGCTATCCGGCGACCAGACTGTGGATTGATTGGCATCTACGGCAGTAAGAGGCACACCCATTCTCCGTTTTTTTTCTTTAACTACAAAAGTATGCGGTCTAATAGTGGTTTTTATCAAGTATATTTTTGAGTGTGCGTTCAATGACGGCCAGTTTTTCGCGGTGAATGATCTTGAGGCCGAAGCCATCCTTTACATAAAACACATCCATGGCGCGGCTGCCGAATGTTGCAATCTTGGCCGCGCTGATTTGCAAGCCCATATCGGTCAAGGCCGATGTCACGTCATACAAAAATCCGGGGCGGTCTTTGCCGGTGACTTCCACAACCGTGTGACTGTTGCTGGCGTTGTTATCAAGGATGATATGCGGCACAGCGCGGAAGCTTGGGCTGCGGCGCGGCTGGCTTTTTTGGTGATGCGCGATTTCGGCGGATATATCAAGGCTGCCCGACAATGCGGATTTGATCGTGCGCTGCATATACGCCGCGTTTTCATAGGCGCGGCCCTGCAAATCCTGCACCTGAAAAACGTCAAGCGCGACGCCATCGGGCAGGGTAAAAATACGCGCGGCGGCAATGGATGCACCCGCGGCGGAAATGGCACCGGACAGCGTGGCGAACAATCCCTTGCGGTCGGGGGTGAAGACGAAAACTTCGGTATAATCACGCGCAGGTGCGGGCAGGACGCGCACGACGGTGACTTGTTCCTTGAACCCCGCGTTTTTATCAAGCGCGGTGATAAAAGCGGCCAGCGTTTCAGGCTCGAAACTATGCCACAATTCCGCAGGCGCGCGGTCGGTCAGGTAACGCAGCGCGGATGTTTTATCGCCCATTAATCTGCGCACGGATTTTTGTTTCATCGCGGTTGCCTGCGCATCGTCAAACATATCGGGCGCGCCGGTCAATATATGCTGCGTGCGGCTGTAAAGATCGCGCAAAAGTCCGGCTTTCCAATTGTTCCACCGTCCGGGGCCCACGGCCATGACATCTGCCGCGGTCATGATGGTGAGCAGTTTTAAACGTTCGGGCGATTGCACGGCTTCGGCAAAATCGGCAATGGTTTTGGGGTCGGTCAAATCGCGTTTAAACGCTGTCATGGTCATCAGTAAATGATGTTCCACCAGCCACGCCGCGGTTTCCGTTTCCGCAGCGTCGAGGCCGAATTTGGGGCACATGCGGCGGGCAATGGCGGCGCCCTTGGCGGCATGCTCGCCGCCCGTGCCCTTGGCCATATCGTGGAACAACATGGCAAGGTAAAGCGCGCGGCGCGAATGTATTTGGCCGAACAGGACGGTCGAAACGGGGGCTTCGTTTTGCAAATCGCCATTTTCGATTTTATGCAGCATGTCGATGGCGTGCAGCGTATGTTCATCCGCCGTGAAAAAATGATACATATCGTATTGCATATGGGCAAAGATATTGGCGAAGTCGGGGACAAGCGCGGTCATCAATCCCGCTTCGTTCAACCTGCGCAATGTCTGGGCGGATTTTTTCCGGTCCAATATAATATCGCGCAAAATACCCAATGCTTCGCCATTGCCGTGCAGGCATCCGGGCGCTTTTTCCAATATGCCGCGGATCTGGCGCAGGGCGTCGGGGTGAATGTCAAACCCGCTGGTCTGGCTGACGCGGAAAATGCGTATAATATCGGCGGGCTTGCGGGTGAAATCGGCGTTGGACGCGGGGATCAGACGGTTTTGCGTCAGCAAAAAACCGTCTTCCGTTTCGCTGAGCGCGAGTTTTTTTGACCCCGCCGTGGCGCCGCCGCTGCTGGCGCGGGTTTCAAGAACGGTGCAGAGTATCCGCGTCAGGTATCCGGTTTCATTCGCCATGCGGAAATAATCCCGCATAAAGGCCTCGGCCCGCAAATTGGGCGCGGGGTTTTCGTATCCCATGCGCAGGGCAATTTCCGGCTGTATGTCGAACGTCAACCTGTCATCGGCCCGCCCCGTCAGCAAGTGCATATAACACCGCACGCGCCAGAAAAATTCATGCGCTTCGCCCA
>JAVEWI010000010.1:0-13471 GCA_034004625.1 Bdellovibrionales bacterium | reverse complement strand
CAGTTTTTCGCTGTGCTTCCAGCCGCGCGCGGCGCTGCGCAGGTTCACAATCTCCCTGCCGTTTTGAAGCGCGGCAATATGCGGCAGCGGCGTGCAGGCGGGTGTGCTTGCCGCGCTGTGGCGGGCGGTGATTTGCGCCACGCGCTGTTCCCATTGCAATTGTTGCGGCGTCATATGCCATGATTTCAAATCACCGGCGCAAAGGCACAGGCTTTCGAATATCTGCGGTTTTTGGCGGGCAAAAGCCTGGTAAGCCAGTGTGCCTGCGTTTTTTTCCGCATCGCCTGTTAATTTGCCGCTGGCATTGGCATTCGCGCCCCAGCGCAAAAGCCACTGTGCCATTTCGGCGGATTGCGGCGTGTCTTCGGCGTGGCGTACAAGTTCCGCGAGCAGGATGTTCAGCGGCTTTTCATCGGTATAGGCCTGTTTTTCGGTCAAAAACGCGGCCGCACCGACATTGCCTGCCAGCACAGCAGTGCGCAAAAGGCCTTCCCATTTGAAATCCAGTCTTTGCTGGCGTTCCATTGCCGCGTTTTGCGCGGTTTGCACGGCGTCATAGGTTTCGGCCAGCGTATCGCTGTGGCCGGCCAGAATGTCTTGTTGCAGGCGCTGGTAAAGGGCTTCCATCCCAGCCTGCGTGCTGATGCCGACATTCAAAACAGCGCGCATGAAATGCGCCCGCAGGGGCTCTATCCGGCGGGTGCTGTCGGGGGCGGGGGTTTCGGACTTATGCTCCGGCGCTTCCTTGGGGATACTGTCCGTGAACTCCGCGGCAGCTGTTTTGCGGGCAGGCAATTGCAAACGCGGGTGGTCGGCATGCAGGCGTTTCATGTGATGCAAAAAAGGTTTGAAAGCATGAAAGGCGGCGGCGGCCTCCGGCTTTTCCGCGCTCAGGTCAAATGCCGTTTCACCGGCATGATTTGTTTGCGCGAAATGCGCCTGCCGTTTCAACAAAGCCGCGACGCTGTCCGCGCGGTCGAAATAGGCGGCGTAGTGCAGGGCCGTCCATCCGTCTTTGGTTCCGGCCGATATATTCACCAGCGGGTGGTCGGCCAGCATGTGCAGGTTTTGCACATCGCCCCTTGCGGCCGCGATCATCAAAGGTGTCACGCCATGGGCATTGGCAAAATCCGGCGGGTTATCGGGGAATTGGGTGATAAGGTTTTTCAGCTGCGCCGTATCGCCCGTGGCGACGGCATGCATGATTCTGGCTTCGGGTGATTTGGGCTCCAGCCCGTGGCAAAAAAACAGATCTGCTCCGGCGCGGTGGGGGACATAGGTGGACACCATGCCTTCGGGATTGAAATGCATGTGATTGCGCGGCAGGGGCGGCGGAAATCTGTAAGGTGGTACAGCCATGGTTGATAGACTCTATAGATACTAAAGCAATAAAATATTCCATAACGCTTCAGGAGAGTCAAGTTTACGCCCCAAAGGTGATTTATCTGTTTGTTATGGCTGTGTTTCGCTCAAGGCGGCGGCACGGGTCAGGAAAGTGTCCAGATCATCTGCAGGGGGCAGGTTTTGCAAATAGGCTTCCAGCCGCGCGGCATATTGCGGCTGCGGGTTGAAACTGTCTCCGCCCAGATAGGTCATGCCCAGGATAACGCTGACAAGGCCAAAGGTGAAAAAGCCTGCGGCGGCGGCACGGCGGCGCGCTGGCATATGCGTGGCAATGGCAAGGCTTGCGTATAGCAGGGCGGCAATCAATCCTGCATTGACCAGATATTCAAGGACCAGCGCAAACAGGCTGTCATTGGTCATGAAATTCAGGAAATCCTGCAAAGGCCATAAAACCGCGGCGGTCAGAAGGCAGAGGCTGAGCATTCCCACATGCGCGCGAAATGCGCTGCGGTGGCGGATCAACCGTCCGGCAACAGACCACGGCACCGCCCAAAGGATAATGCAAAGCGCAAGCCCTCCTGCGGTTTTTGCGGCCTGCGCGGCGGGATATTCGGACCAGTAATCCAGATAGTCCATCACGCTGATCGCGCAAAGCGCGAGCAGGAAATAAATCCACGGCGCAATGCCCGCAGATACATGGGCGATAAACGGATGGGTATGTTCCAGTTTTTCTGTCGCGGGCACGGCATGGTGCGGGTCAAACACGGCAACGGGTGTGCGTCCCATCATGAATTCATCACCGGATTTTAACCGTGCGCCGCCGCTGTCCAGCGATTTGCCGTGCAGGCGGATACCGTTTTCGCTGCCGATATCGCGTAAAACCCAATCCGTGCCGTCATGGATAATTTCGGCATGCCGCGCCGATACGTGGGGATCGGGCAGGATGATGTCGTTGTTGAACCCGCGGCCCAGCAGCACAGGAAAATGTTCGATGCGGTGATAAATAACCGCATCGTCACCATGATGGTCGCCTATGCGTATCACAAGTTTCATGGCGCGTGCCCCGCTGCGGCATCGCCGGTGCCGGATTGTTTTTCCTCGGCGCTGCCCGGGATGGGCGCGGGGATAGCGTCGTCAGGTTGGGGTTGGGGTTTCAGTGCCGCCATAAAACGGCGGATCATGCCAAGCCCGTCTGTTTGCGTTACGCCCTGCGCGGTGAAGGTAACCACAAGACCCTCGCGGCTTTGCCCCAATTGCGCCATATACAGCAACATATCGTGCAATCCGCTGTATTCTTTATACCCGCGCGTGCAAAACGCGGCTTTCCATCTTTGTCCATCTGTTTCGACAAAACGTGTTTCGCAATCAAAATTGCTTACGTCTTTTTCCTGCGCGTTCATATACAGGAATGAATCCGACGGGCTGGCAAAGAGTTGTTCGTATGTATTGTAAAAACGCAAACTGCCAAATCCCTTGCGCGCGCGCAAAAGATCATAGCTATAGCTATAAGCGCCTGTGGTGAAGCCTTCATCCAGATAAATGCTGTCTTCGGTTGCGCAGCTGGTGCGGTGGTGGGTATAGGGGCTTTTGTCATTATGCCGCTGGCTGGCCCAGCATTTGAAGGCGGGGTCAATCCGTCCCGGCACCTGCATACGGCCAAAGGGCACGGTATTCCAATCCCCGTCCTGCATGCGCGTGGCGGCTTTGTGCTGCGCTTCTTTCAGCTGCGCTGTGATATGCGCTTTGGCATCGGCGGTGAATTCAGTTGCGGCACCTGCATTTTTGCTGCCCGCTGTTTTTTGTAGCGCCGCGACCATGTCGCGCAGCGGCTCCACCGGTACCAGAAAGCCGATCTGGTTGCCTGCCGTCATGACGTTGATACCGGCAACGCGTCCGTCATGGCCCAGCACGGGGCCGCCGCTCATCCCCGGATTGACCGCGCCTGAAAAATGTATTTTGTCGATGAAGCTGTCGCGTGACACGCCGTTATAGGTGCCTTCGACAATAGTAAAGCCGATGTCGTGCGGGTTGCCCAGCGAGAAAAGGCGCGTACCCTTGGGCAGGTCGGATTTGCCCAGCGCGACAAAGGCGCTGTTCGGCGTTTCCAGTTGCAAAATGGCAAGGTCATAACGCACGTCAGCCGTCAGGATTTTCAGGCGTCCGGTGCCGAAACGGTCATGCACGAATTCCAGGCGGTTGGCATCCGGGCGCTGGATGGCATCGGCAACCACATGGTAATTGGTCGCAATCATGCCGTCTTTGTTAAACTGGAAACCGGAACCGATAGCGGTTTTCTTTTCCGTGACGCGGTCGATGACCTGTATCTGGTACAGGGCATCCCCGTATTTGCGGTAAATCCGCTGCGCTTCATCATCCATCACGGGGGGCGTTTGGGGTCTGTCTTCCAGCGGCAGATTCAGGCTGATTTCTGCCTGTGCGCCATGGGGCATACCTGTCATCAGCAATATCCCCAGCGCCGTCAGGGCGGTCAGGGCAAAACGCGCCTGTTTCCCGCGCCGGCGGAGATGCCGGGACATGGAAAGGGTCTGGCCTGTGAAGGAAGAACGAATAAACATAAAACCTTAAATGCGGCAAGAAGGCAGGGCTACGGATAAAAGTGGAAAATCTGTCCGCAAGAAAGGCGGGCCAGTGAATTCACAGACATAATTTATATACGCTGACAGCGGTTACGTCACTACCAGATAGAAAAAATCATGTAATTACAATGCGCTGTAAGAATAAAAGTCTTTATATTCTGCGTTTTTGCTGTTTATTGTAACAATATTACGTTTGAAGCGTGTTTTTTAATTCAGACTTACGATGGCGCATAGACTCCCTTTCCACATCATGCTAGTTTTTGTCTCCGTAAGCAATTTTGCACCATCTGTCTGTTTTGTTCACAAGGACAAGGCGTCAGGCCAGACACGGGATAGGCTGAATTGAAAAAATTCTTTAACGCCATGGCCGGCTTTTTCAAAGGCGACCCCAACAAGGTCGATGAAAACGGATTCACCCGTCTTCAGCGCGCCGTGGCGGATGGCGACCTTGCGCGTGTCGTGGGGTTGATCAAGGCCGGCGCCGATGTGAATTTCCGCGGCGCCATGATGTTCCCCCCGCTGCATATGGCGCTGGACAAAGATCGTCACGGCATTGCCGTCGCGCTGATACAGGCAAATGCGGATATCAATTTGAAAGACGCGCAGGGCAAAACGCCGCTGCACCATGCCGCCGCGCAAAGCCAGGACGGTTTTGTGCAAATGTTGCTCAAGCTGGGGGCGGAGCCGAATATTGCGGATGAAGAAAACCAGACCCCGTTGCATGTGCTGGGCACGGCGCGTCCGGCCTTGATCGATTTGCTCGTCAGCTATGGCGCGGATCCGAATGTGCGTGATATTGACGGCAAAACGCCGCTGCACCTGTTTTTGAACAAACCGCAAATGGTGGAACGCCTGCTGCGCAATAAGGCGGATCCGAATATTGCGGATGTGGATGGCAAATCTCCGTTCCAATACATGCTGGATGAAAAACGGTTCGAAAAATTCCCCGACATTGCCTATGCCATGCTGCGTGCATCAGCGCGCATTGATGCCGTGAATGACAAAGGCGAAAATCTGCTTTTGCTCGCGGCGCGGATGGAAAAAACCGACGCTTTTTCAGCCGTTATCGACAAAGCGGATTTGAACCAGAAAGATCATGCCGGCAATAACGTGCTGCATATCCTTGCACGTACGCAGGCTGTTTTCATGCTGTCCCGCGTTTTGGACCGTGCGCCGGAATTGCTGGCCGAAAAAAACCATGCGGGCCTGACCCCCTTGGGTGAACTTTGCGATTGCGCATATAACCGTCATTGGGCGATGCAGTCGAATAGTCTGGAAAGCGCGGCACGTATCATGTTGATCCGCGGCGCTGCGCCCGATGCGACTGACCGCGCGGGGCATACGCTTTTGCATTTCGCCGCCGCGACAGGCAGGGTAGAGCTTGCCGAATATTTGCTCAGCCGCAAAGCCAATCCGGATATCAAGGATGACAAGGGCATGGCGCCGCTGCATCTGGCGATTGAAAAAAAGAACATGGATATGCTGGATTTGCTGCTCGACCGCGGCGCCAATCCCGATTTGACGGATGCGCGCGGCTGGACGGTGCTCGACCGCCTTGCCGAAAAAGGCGACCGCGACAGCTCCGTGGTGCAGCGTTTGATCGTGGCAGGTGGGCAATACAACAAACAATTGCCGCTGAATCCCGAATTGATGCGTGGCCGTGCCAAGGATAACCGCGCGCTGGAATCGGAAAAAACGGACGATGTACAGCAGGGTGGTGCGCTCGATAAACCGCGCAAGACATTGCGCCTGCCTGCCGCACGTGATTTTGCCAAACCGGCACAACCGCCACAAAAAGACGCGCCGCCGGTTAAACCCGATTTGAAGCCCGACTTGAAGCCCGATTCTGCGGCGAATGACAGCAGCGCCCCCAAACCGCCCAAACAGGGTGGCGGCCATCGGCCTTAATCTACGGCTTGTATCTGATTCCCCCCTTGTGGCAAGGCGGGGACGGGATCGACCACCATGCCATTGAAATATATAAATAAATAACCGCTCCCTGCGGCTGTTGCCGCATGTCTGGCGCAAATTTTCTTGACATAATTGCGGCGATGCCGCATCCTTTTTCCAGATTTCGGAAAAACGGCGCCTAATAACCAGCGTCATATTTTCACCGGAATATTTTTAAATTTTATACCCGAAATATCTGAACATCGTTATTATTGCCGCGCCGCAGCAAGCGCTGCGCCATCGGATGCAGCCGGATAAACCACCGGATATATCCGGATAAAAAAGGTGAAACCATGATCTACGAAACGACCGAAGCCGCAACCGCGCTGGAACAGGATCAGGACATGATGTACGGCAATGTTTGTACCGCCGCCTGCCGCAGCGCCGTGGACGGGCAGAAAAATTTTCACATCAACGACATCATTTCCCTGTCGTCCGGTTTGATGCTGGCGCAGGAAGGCGCCGCCGCGCTCTACCGTCTTGTCGGTTTTGTGATGGATTGCGATGCCACCGCCGCGGAAACCCGCGCCAACATCCAGAAGGTTAAAAACTGCGTCGAAGAACAATTGCCGTTTTTACATGACATCAATCTGGATGGCGTGCAGCCGATTTTTAAAATTGATCCCTCGCCCACCAATCCCTATCTGGTGGTCTGGCTCGAAATGCAGGCCTTGCGTTTTGGCGAAGAGCATCCGCTGATGACCTACGCAGCATGGCAGGCACAAAAAAATAAGCAGCAAAAAAGCAAAGAACAGGCAAATAAAGAACAGGCCTGTGCCGCCAATACCAATACCCGCATGCAGGATGCAGGCGTGACGCGCAAAAAATAATATCTGTCCGGCTGTGTATGCCGGATTTTTTATGTCTGCATAAAAATCATAATAAAAAAGCTTTTACGGCCCGGCCGGTTTGCGTCCGATGCGCGGCGGGCGCAGCAGCGTCACGGCGTTTTGCAAACGTGCGGCCTGTTCACGCTGCAATGCCGCGTATTCTTTTTCGGCCTGCGTTAATACATCCAGCGCGTGCTGCCCTTCGGCTGCGCAAAGCTGCCGCGCTGTGATGCCTGCGTGGTTTTTCTTGTCCGGATTGCCGCCGGCCCGCACCAGACGGTGCAAGTGGTCAAATCGCAGCGACTGCAAGGCATGATGCAAAGCCGTGTTTCCAGCGTAATCGGTTGTATCAGGCAATGCGCCGCGGGTGAGCAGTGCGGCGATTTCCGGTGCCTCTCCATTTTGCGCGGCAACCATCAAGGCGGTGCGGCCTGCGGGATCGCGCTCATTGATGCGCGCGCCATGGGCGATCAGCAGATCGACAATATCAAAATCACCCCGGCGCGACGCCAGATGCAGGGGCAAGGTATCCCTGTGCGGGGCATTGGTATCTGCACCCGAGGCGAGCAGGCTGCCCAGCCATCCACGGTCGTTATTCGAAATCGCCATGACCAGGCTGTTCTGCGCGGGCGCAGGGGCGGCATGGCGTGTACGGCGGCTGTGTCTGATCCAGCTCATGATCGGCATCCTTTCGGGACACAGACTATCCTTTTTATGCCGCCACGGCAACAATATGGCAACGCAACAAAAGGCGTTTTTTAAGAATGGCCTTGAATTTATTCAATCTAATCGGTGTTCAGGCTCTTGCCATTGATGTGAAAATAGCTAGACTCGGCGCATCAGACATTTCACATTTTTGCACAGGCAGGAGTAACCACGCGTGGTAAAAGCTGTTTTTCTCGACATGGACAATACGCTGATTGAAACCCAGCAAATCTATATCGATTCCGAAAACCGTTTTGCGGATTTCCTGCTCGGCTGCGGCGTGCATGAACCGGCGGAAGACATGATCGAACGCCTGCGCGCGCGCCAGATCGAAATCTTCGACAATTTCGGCTATGGCAAGGAATTGCTGCCGCAGGCCTACGAAGACACTTTCAAACATTACGTGCCCGATGCGACCGCCGGTGAAATCAACCATGCGCGCGCGATTGCCTATGACGTCTATGCAACCGAAGCCAAGATCAAAGCCGGCGTGCCGGAGGCCTTGCAGGCCATGGCAGCGGCCAAGCTGGATTTGTACCTGATGACCGTGGGCGATCTGGATGTGCAGGAAAGCCGTGTGGCGGCTTTGCCTTTCCGTCATTTATTCCGCGATGTTTTTATTGTGACCGATAAAAACGAAGCCACCTATGCCGCCGCGCTCGATAAAGCCGGATTGAAAGGCAGCGATGCCGTGATGATCGGTGACAGTTTGAAATCGGACATTATTCCCGCGCGTAAAAACGGGATGGAGGCTATTCACATTCCCGCGCTTAACTGGCACGGCCGTGAAATGGCAGGGCAAACCCTTCCTGCCGGCGCATCGGCGCAGCCCAGCATGACGGCGGCAGCGGCAGATGTGATTGCGCGTTTTGCAAAAATCCCCGCAAACGATACAGCCCCTGCGCCCAAGACAAAATACGCGCCGCGTAAACCTGGTGGTTTCCGCCCGTAATATTTGCCGCCGGTGATGCGATACAGATAAAAAAGATCCGCATAAAGCGGATTTTTTTATTGCGGTGGATTTTATTGCCCTGCGCCTTTTAGGCACGCATGCCGCCGGTTTTCGGGGCGGTCTGTTTTTGCGCTGTGATTTTTATTTTTGCTGCGGGCGACTCTGCTTTTGCCAATGTGTCGCGCGGCGGTACAGGGCGCGGTGCGTCCCAATCCGGATCTTCTACATTGTCAGCGGGCGGTTGCGGCGGTTTGTCAACCGGTGTTGCGGCAGGATTTTGATCGCGGTTATTGCCTGTGCCGCCTTCTGCCGTCTGTTCCGTTTTTTCTGGCACGGCATCGGGGGTGTTGCGGGCGACCGGGGGAATCGGCGTTTTAATCGCTTGTTCGATCAACTTGGCAGGCAGCGACGCGCCGGTCATATCCGCAGGGGCTTCGGCTGTTTTTGTGTCCCCGCCCATCAGGGCGCGGGCCCTGTCCATATATTCGTGCAGATAGGCGAATTTCTTCTTGCCCTCCGCATCAGGAAATGCGTTTTGTTGCATCTGGCGCAGGGCATCGGCAAAATCAAGATCGATATAGGGATTGTTGTCGGCTTCTGCCGCGCGGCGCAGGGCGCGGGTTTGCGCATGGTTATTGCCCAGCGCGCGGCGGTGGCGTTCCAGATCCACGGCGGCATAGGCCTGACGTATTTTTGTATTGCCGGCCAGCATCCGGTCGAGCGATGGCAGGCGCGCGCCCTGCGTAAAACTGGGACGGTTGCCGATTTTACCGGTGTTGTCGATTTTGTCTTGCGTATAGGCGCCGGACTGGGGGCGTTTGTCATCCAGCATGCCGCTGGTGACATCGCGGATATAGGTTGCCAGTTCGAAATTCAGGTAAAAATCCAGCCACGGCTGGTTTTCGAACATGCGTTGCCACAATGCCTGTCCCACATCGCGCAGCGCAGCGGCATCGTCCTTGCCGCTTGTTTTGGCGGCGGCCCATTTTTCTTCAGCCAGAGTATAAAGACGCACATCGCCGTATGAATTCATGCTGCCCGGTCTTGCGCTCTGGCTCAGATAATTCCACAGGCGTGCATCGCCGTTTTGTTTTGCTTCAAAGGCGACAAGGATTTCAAAGCTGATCGCCGCCGCTTCGATCGACAGGTTACGGGCAAGGCGGCTGTGCACATCCCAGCTGTATTGGTAATGCAGCAATTGGTTCTGGTCTTGCACGGCATGCAGCAGTTCATGCGCAATGCGCAGCGTCATGGGATCGCGCGGCATATCGCCCGGCGCCAATACTGCGCCCAGCGTGGGCACATATTGCGCCCCCGTACCTGCGGGCAGGTGTTTGATGTTGCAGAACTGGATATTTTCCCGCGCCGCCATTTCGACCAACGGGCGGCCGGTCAGGGGCAGGGCGTAAAGTTCTTCGAGCGCGCGGCGCATGGCTTCCTGTTCGGGCTTGCGGGCGCTGTCTGTGGTGAAACACAGCTGGTCGATATAGGCCTGCACGCGGCGGGCTTCGGACATATTCTGGTTGACCGGATGGGGCGCGTTGCGGCGGAAAATAGCTTCGGTATTCGATGTCAGGTCGCGGCCTTCCAGATTTTGCTGGAGCGAGGTGACGGAAACCGGTTTATGCGGATCGTTCTGGTCGGGCCCGTCTGAGCGCGCGGGCGACGAAGCGCAGCCCGTCAGTGCGGAAAAAGCCACAACAGACACCAGCAGGGATCTGCGGGCGGCGCGTTTGAAACTGTCTTGCAATCGGCGTTTGTTTGCCATGCTTGCTTGCCTGCATTTCCGCGGCCGGCCCACATCATTGCATACGGACAGGCAGCTGTTGTTGCCGGAAAATCAAGGTTTTGATCTTGGGGCAGTCTAGCAGAGGGGCAATCTTTGGCAAGCTTTTATGCCAAATTCAGACATTTTCTTGTTTTGCGCTGCGGGATTTTAAAATGAATATAAAAACAGTGGTTTATATATTCATTATGGATATTAACCCGCCGCCAGCATACGCCCGAGGGGATGCCCGCCAACCAGATGCAGGTGCAAATGGGGTACTTCCTGTCCGCTGTCGGGGCCGCAATTGGACAAAGTGCGGTATCCGCTGTCGGCGATTCCCGCCGCGCGGGCAATGTCGCCCAGCGCACGGAACAATGCCTCGATTTCCGCGCCGCTGGCGCGGGCGGTAAAATCATCCATATCGACATAGGCGCCTTTGGGGATGATCAGGATATGCGTGGGGGCCTGCGGCTGAATATCGCGGAAAGCCAGCACATGGTCGTTTTCAAAAACCTTGTTGCAGGGAATTTCCCCCCGCAAAATCCGCGCGAAAATATTGTTGGTGTCATATGTTTTAGCGGGGGTGGGGGCTGCGGTCATGGCTTGTCCTTTGAATACGGTGCTGTATTTTGGGCTGTGTTTTGATGAATACTATCATTCTGCCGCCCGACGTAAAATAAACAAGTGGCAAATAAACAAGTGAAAGGAAAAACATGGAGCCCGTCACGACTGACATTTCCCTCAACCCTGTCGCCACGTTTGAACAGGCGTGGTATTTGCTGGGCGGTGGTGCGCTGGCTTTGCTGGGGGCGCTTTTTCTGTTGCAGGCTTTGCATATCCGCATGCGTGCGCTGCGTGTGCCGGCGGTTATTTGCGGTTTGCGCCGCAACGGGCGTGTGCTGCATCCGGTTTATAAATTCACCCTGCCGCGTGGCGGCACATACGAAACGCCGTCCGATACCGGATCCAGCCTTTTGCGCAAAAAAGAAACCGGCCGCGCCGTGACGCTGTATGTGTTCGAAGACGACCCGCATACAGTGCGCAGCGATTTGCGCGGCACCATTGCCGCAGGGCTGATTTTTCTGCTGCCGGGGCTGATGTTTCTGGCGCACGGCATGCTGGCTTATCCCTTCTCTTCGCTGGGCGGCGCCATGCTGGCGGTGTTTTTGCTTTTTATCGCGCAGCGTCTTTATAAAACATTCGGCCCTGCGCAAAATGGCGCCAAGGGTGATAAGGCTCGTAACGAATGGCGCGACGCGCTGAACAAAAAGCGCCGTGAACGTTTTGCGAAAATGGAACGCACCACGATGGAGGCTTTCCTGCAAACACCCGAAGGCCAGCAAATGGCCTATGATGCGGAGCAAACACAGCGCATGGCGCCGCCGGTTTTGATCGTGCTGGGTATGATTGCGATCGGCGCGGCATGGTACATGGGCAGTGACCTGCGCGATATCCTGACCTATGGCCAGCGTGCAGCGGGTGTGATTGAAAAAATCGAACAGGAAAATAGTGACGGCAAAACGCTTTACCGCGCCTATGTGACTTTTGCCGATATGCGCAGCGAAAACCACAGTTTTGCCGATAAAACCGCCGATCGCCATCCGCGCGGGCAGGCGGGTGATACGGTCACTGTGCTTTACACACCGGATGCGCCCGCGCAAAGCGCACGCATTGACCGCGGGTTTGTTTCCTATGCGGGCTGGCCGCTTTTTCTGATCCTGTTTGCGTTTGGGGCATGGCTGGGCGCTTATTCCGTTCATGCCGCCGCACGCGCAGAGGTCAAGGCGCGGCAGCAAACAGAAAAACCGGAATAAATCAAAATATCCCGCCGTATAAAATGGCCGCATAAAATGAGGGCCGCCTTTGCGAAAAGGCGGCCCTTCAGTTTCCCCATCATGTCCGGGAAGACACGAAACCCGATATTAACGTCCCGGCGGACGTATCCCCAGCAAGTATGGTTTCCGCGCGGCGTTAGGAAATACGCAGTCCTGCGGACGGTTTGTAACGTACAGCAGGTGGCGGCGCCTTGGCCTTGGCGGCCTTTTTGCCGAATTCGTTTCTGGATGCTGTGCTGACACCTTCCAGGTCTGCTTTGGCGCGGGACAACTGGCCCAGCGTATCGGCAAGATCGGGGCGCGATTTGATTTTTTCGATCTGTTCATCGACCTGATCGGCACGCCATTGCACGACGCCGGTACGGGCACGCAGGTGGTCTTTGTCTCCACGGAAAGCATTGGCAAGGCTCTCTGCCTCTTGCTCGCGCCCTTTGTGCACGATCACAAAACGGGCCACATCCGCGCCCAGACCGTTGTTGGCGCTGTCGTCGTGGCCTTTGCCTACGTAAAGGAATCCTTTGATGTCGCTCATGCTCGTATCCTCCCGGTGCTTTCGAAAATGCCTTTGGTTCATTTTATGCCTGTAAACACGGTGTTTTCAGCGCATAGGCGTTTTCGTGTATAGATTGACTTTATGCAAATAAAGTTAACGATCGGTGAATATCCGGCTCTTTTTACGCTATAGCCAAAAATGCTTTTTTTATTCTTTTTTATCAGTGACTTAATGCATGATTATGGCAATGTTTTTTATCCGGTATTTTAGGCATATGCCCTTTATTTTCCGGCTTTCAGCCTGAAAACGATTCTTGCCTTAACAGAATATATGTTGAATCATGCGGCATCTGCCTGCTGCGGCTTTTTGATGTGCCCTTTTGTATAGGGGCCGCCAGGTTTGTTGTTTTTAAAAAACGGTCACCATGTCTTCTGCGCCGGGTCATAAAACAGATACGACATTGCCCGCATCGCCCGTACAGGATGATGCGGCGGCGGGTGCGCCTTCTTCCGGCGCTGCGCCTGCGGGCTGGGCGGCGTTTCGCGCCGATGTGGGACGCCGTGCGGTGACGTGCAAAAAATTCGCCAAAGAGCTGATGCACGAACATGAATTCTGGGTGCATGCGCTTGCCGTCAAGGGCGGCGCCAGTGCGATTGTGATTTCTGCCGTGCTGGCTGTGTCCTATGTTGTTGCCGCGCCTTTTTTGCTGGCGGCGGCGGGCATTGCGGCTTGCGGTGCAGCGGTGGGGCTCGGTGTTTACGGCATTGCCGCGGGCAGCATGCGGTCATGGTACCGCCTGCGCAAAATATACCATTCCGCAACGGGTAAGCCCTTGCCGCCCAAACCGGCGGATACAGGCCCCAATTGGCTGCAGCGTCAATACGAACGCCCGCGCGTGAAACAATTCATGCAAACAAAACCGGTCAAATCTTTTGTTGAAAGCCGTTTGTGGCAATTCACCAAAAAATTCACAATGGGCCAGCAAGACAATGTGCTG
>JAVEWI010000299.1:0-2927 GCA_034004625.1 Bdellovibrionales bacterium | reverse complement strand
AATAAACGACGTGCCGCGCAGGGTGGTTACCAATGCGCCCAGCATTTTGACCTGTTCCTGATCCGGCTTGCCGTCAACGGCCCAGCGGCTGGCCACGCGCATGGTGTCGTGGTTGGCAAAAGCCCATGAAGGCCAGCAATCGCCACCTTCGGCCAGATATTCTTCGACCGCACCGCGCAGCGATTTGGTGTTGTAAACGCCGGGCACCAGCAGGGCGAAGTTATAGGCGGTATGCAATTTATCCGGCCCGTCGGTATAGGCAACGCTGGTTTTAATCTGGAAGTCGTCACCGATTTCGGCAACCATGAAACGGCCTTCGTATTCATCCGTCAGTTTGCGCAGGCGCTGGATGAAGGGGATCATTTCCGGCTGGGTTTTGTCGTACAAATGGCGCTGCCAGTAATAGGGATGCGTCTGGCGTCCGCTGGATTGATTGCGGTCAAATCCTTCAAGCGGCGGGTTATCGCGCAGCTGCGCATCGTGGATGCAATGGTTCAGCGCATCAAGACGGAAACCGTCCACCCCGCGTTCCATCCAGAAACGGCATACGTCCAAAAGTGCGTCCTGCACCACGGGGTTGCGCACGTTCAAATCCGGCTGTTCTTTCAAAAACTGGTGGTAATAATATTGGCCGCGTTTGGTGTCGTATTGCCATGACGACCCGCCAAAAACAGACATCCAGTTATTGGGCGGCGTGCCGTCTTCCTTGGGGTCGGCCCAGACGTACCATTCGGATTTTTCGTTGTCGCGGCTTTTGCGGCTTTCCACAAACCACGGGTGTTTGTCGGATGTATGGCTCAGCACAACGTCGATAATCAGTTTGAGCCCGCGTTTGTGCATTTCGCGCAGCATTTCGTCAAAATCGTCGAGCGTGCCGAACATCGGGTCCACGTTTTTGTAATCCGAAACGTCATAACCGAAATCAACCATGGGGGAGGTAAAGAAGGGAGACAGCCAGACAGCATCCACGCCCAGCGATGCGATGTAATCCAGTTTTTGCGTAATGCCCTTGATATCGCCGACGCCATCGGCATTGCTGTCGTTAAAACTGCGCGGGTAAACCTGATATACCACCGCGCCGCGCCACCAATCGTTCCGTCCGGACATTTGTTTTCCCTCTTGCATGATTTTTATAAATTGTGCGTTGCCGCATGTTTGGTGTGATGCAGCAGATGCCTTGAAATTTATAGGGCATGAAGCCTTCGCAGGTCAAAGAAACAAAAGCGTCTGTGTACGAATTAACGGCTTGCCGCGGGACGTGGTTTTGTTACCATCGGGTGTATCTGTTCTCTGATCAAAAGGGTAAGAATATTGCCGGGCCACCGTATTTATTACGTGCCGCCGCGCATGGTGGGCAGCATCGAAAACTGGTCGGGTAAAGACCAGCCGGATGGCGCGTCATGGCTTTTGGATCACGCCGCTTCCCTCGGGCTGAATGCCCTGTGGTTCAGCCCGCTGGGGCAGCCGACATCGGTTGAAAAAATATCGCACGGCGAAATGCGCAGCGGCAGTTATTACGCGCAGCGCGACCCGTTCCGTCTGGGCGATGAATTTTCGGCGGGCAAGGGCGCGGCAGAAGACCTGCTGCATTTAAAACATTTCACGCAAAAAGCCGCCGAAGAAGGCATGCGGGTTTATGCCGATCTGGTGTGCAATCACGTGGCGGCGGATCATGACCTTGTCGCGGCGGAAGACAAAGATATTCGTGACATTCAGGCCGAGGCGCAGGGTGCGCTGACACGGCTTTATGCAGCAGACGGCTCTCTCATCGGTATGAAATGGCCGGCGCAGGTCGGGGATCAGGAATATTTTTTCAAATTCAAACGAAACGAAGATTTCGGCCTGCGCATTGGCGGCCCTGCGGAAGACCCGTGGTCTGACGTCGCGCATATCAATTATGCGTCACCCGAAGCGCGGCGTTTTTTCATTTTTGGCGACAGCGCGCAAAAGGGATATTTCAAACAGGTTATTGATTGGCATATGGATGCGGGGTTTACGGATTTCCGCTGCGATGCGGCCTATTTGATACCGCCGGATTGCTGGCAATCCCTTATCTCTCACGCGCAATCGCGTAAATCCGATACGGTTTTTATGGCCGAAACCCTGACCACTGAAACGGACAAGGTGGCGGACATGCGCAAGGCCACGCAAACAGATGCCGCGGGCCAGACGCGCCCTGCTTTTGATCTGGGGATGCTGAGCCTTTATTGGTGGAATTTTCTGGACGAATGGCTGCCCAAACACGAAGTGCCACGTTTGAATGGCATGTCAAAATTTGGCGGCGCAGGCGCGCCCGATAACCACGATACCGAAAACACCATTGCCGGTGCGGCGCGTAAGGCCTTTAACGGGGCGGCGCAGGCGGACAGGCATATTGCCGATATTTCCCTGCGCGATTATGCCGTGGCGGTTTTGACGGGCAATTCGTCATACGTGCAGATGGGATATGAGTTTTGCAACGAAAAGCAAAACCATGTTTTCAAAGGGCAGGTCACGCCGGAAGATTTCACGCATTTGCGCAAGAACCGCATGGGCACGGATCTGGACATCAGTGCAGGCATGAGGTTGGTAAATGACCTGCACGAATCTATGGATGTTAAAAATTGCCGCGTGGCCTTCCGCGATTGTCGCGAAATGGCGGATGGGGCGATTCTGCGTCTGGCGCTCGATTATGTGGATGTAGACAGCGGGCAGGTGAAAATATCCTCCGTTCTGCTGTTGAACCGCAGACCCGAAGAAGGCGCTGTCCGCCTGCCCGAAGATGCGCGCCGCGCCCTGACCGATGCCGGCATGTTGGCGGCGGATATGAATAAAAATTCTTTTGAAATCAATGATATATCTGTTTTTCACACGCCCTTGTCCGCAAGGGATGGCATGGCCCCCGCGGCCAAAAAAACCGCCGCGCCGCGCCCGCCTCAGCGCTAGCT
>JAVEWI010000298.1:0-2929 GCA_034004625.1 Bdellovibrionales bacterium | reverse complement strand
GTGGACGATGGCGCGGGCATGTCGCTGGCCGATACATCGGTCGGGGTTTATCTGCTGGCCTCCGCCCATATGGCGACGGATGAATGGGCGCCCGTGCCGCTGCTCGAAGCGCTCAAACACCCGCTGGCGACGCTGGGCGAAAGCAAGGCTGATTTCCGCGAAAAACTCGCCGCGATCGAAGACATGGTACTGCACGGCCCGCGTCCGGGGCCGGGGGCAGAGGGGATTAAAAATATGCTGGGCGCGGCGTTCAACCGCCAATCGCGCCGGCCGGATCAAAAACTGACCGCCGCGGAACTGGCGGAAAAAGAAACGATGCTGACCGCTTTCGTTGACCGCATTGACGCCGCGGGCAAACCGTTTTTTGACATGGTTGCCGCGGGCAAACCGCAACCCTTTGCCAAATATCTGGACGCGCATATCCGCTTTGCCGAAGCTTTGGCGGCGGAAGGTAAACAAAAAGGCGCAGACCGTATCTGGCGCGGGGATGACGGGGTAAAAGCCGCGCGTTTCCTGACGCAGCTCAAAGACGCCGCCGCGCGTTTTCCCGATGTAACGGGGCGCGATTATGTGGACGTGCTGCAAGGCTTGATGCGCGACGTATCCGTGCAACCGACCAGCCGTCCGCATCCGGTTTTAAAAATCGTCACGCCCGAACAGGCCGCGTTGCAAAAAGCCGATGTGGTCATTATGGGCGGTATCAATGACGATGTATGGCCGCGCAAATCGGCGGAAAATCCGTGGTTGTCGCCGGATATGATTAAAAAACTGGGCCTGCGCGAAGCGGAAGAAAGCATTGGTCGCGGCGCGCATCAATTCGTGCAAATGGCGTCCAACCCGAACGTCCTTTTGTCGCGCAGCGTGCGCAGCGGCGATGCGCCGACGGTATCTTCGCCTTTCCTGACGCGTTTGATGATGGTGCTGAAAGGCGCGGGGCTTGAACCTGCCATCGGCAACCGCGACCAATTGCGTGATATTCACGCGGCCATGCATACACCCGCGGATGTATCGCCCATCGACCCGCCCGCGCCCACGCCGCCGGTTTCCGCGCGGCCCAAACAATTGCCGGTGACGGCGGTTGAATCGCTGATGCGCGATCCCTATACCGTCTATGCGAAATATGTTTTGAAAATCCGCCCGCGCGACCCGCTGGATGCCAGCCCCAGCGTATCGGAAAAAGGGACGTTCACGCATGACGCGCTGGATGCTTTCGTCAAAAAATTCCCCGACCGTCTGCCGGAAAATGCGGTGGATGAACTGCTTAAAATTGGTGAAGAAACATTCAAGGCGCGGATGAATAATCCATCCGTGCAATCTTTCTGGTGGCCCCGGTTTGAACGTATCGCCAAATGGTTTGTGAAATTTGAAGCCGAACGCCGCGAATTGTGCCGCACAGTCGGGGCCGAGGTTGGCGGTAAGCTGGAAATCGACCTTGGCAACGGTGATGTTTTCACGCTGACCGCCATTGCCGACCGTATCGACCGCGACAGCGAAGACCGTTTGCAGATTATTGATTACAAAACAGGTTCTGTGCCGCTGCAAAAAGCGGTCGGGCTTGGCTTTTCGCCGCAGTTGACGCTCGAAGCCCTGATCGCCTTCACCGGCGGGTTCAAGGGCATTGATGCGGGCGATGTTGGATCGCTCCAATATTGGAAATTATCGGGCGGGCGCCCTGCCGCCGAAGTCACCGAAGTGCGCGGCGATGTCAAACAATTGGTCGGCGAAGCGCGCGAGGGGATCGAGCGTTTGATGAAGGCCTTCAACGACCCCAAAACGCCCTATCTGTCGAACCCGCGTCCCGAATGGGCGCCGCGGTACCAGAATTTTGAACATTTATCGCGCAGCGGTGAATGGGGCACGGTCAGCAAAACCAACAACAAAAAACAGCCGCGCAAATCAACGCAGCGCCGCCGCAGCACGCCGAATACACCCGGCAAGGGAGGGCAGAAATAATGTCCAGTCCAGATCCGAAAAAACTGCCGCCCGCCGCGAATGACCCGCAGATTGACGTGCCAAAAGAAACTTCGGCCAAAAAACCGCGTGCGCCCAAATCCGGCAAACCTGATCCGAATATCGCGCAGCGCAAAGCATCCGACCCGCTGTCCAGCGTATGGGTAACAGCCAGCGCGGGCACGGGCAAGACCAAGGTTCTGACTGACCGCGTTTTGCGTTTAATGTTGTCGGGCGCAACGCCGGACCAGATTTTGTGCCTGACGTTTACCAAAGCCGGTGCCTCTGTCATGACCAACCGTATCCGCGAAGAATTGGCGGTATGGGCGACCTGTGACGACAAAAAACTTGATGAAAAATTGACCAAGCTGAACGGCAAAAAGCCGGATGATGCGACCACGCGCCGCGCCCGCCAGATGTTTGCCGAATTTTTGGACGCCCATGGCGGTTTGAAAATCCAGACCATCCATTCTTTTTCCCAATCGCTTATCCGCCGTTTCCCGATTGAATCCGGCATTCCGCCTTATTTCGATGTGATGGATGATCAGACCGCCGCGGAAATGCTGCGTGAATCGCAGGCGGATATTTTGCGCCGTATCCAGCGTGAACCCGATACGCCGCTTGCGCGTGCCGTGCATGCCGTGACGCCCGAAGTATCCGAAGATGATTTCGCCGGTTTGATTGGCGAGCTGACATACCGCCGCGGGCAATTACTGGCGGTTTTTGGTGAACAAGGCGGGCTCGAAAAAACCATCGACAATGTTTATGCCTATATGAAAGCGCCCAAGGGCGTGGACGGGCAGGGCATGCTGGCGCGGCTGAACAGCGAAGCTGGCCTTTCCACCCCGCCCGATATGCGGGCATTGACACAGGCTGCGGATATTTTGGCGGGCGGCAGTCAGGCCGATCTTGATAAAGCGAAAATCATCAAAGCATGGATCATGCACCCCGAAAGCCGCGTGGAGATTTTCCAGGACTT
>JAVEWI010000297.1:0-2957 GCA_034004625.1 Bdellovibrionales bacterium | reverse complement strand
TATTCTGGTCGTGCTGTTTGCGCCCAAATTGTGGTGGCTGGGGATTGTGGATTTCTTTGTGCATTTCGCCATCGACCGCGCCAAGGCCGGCGTGACGTTGAAACAGGGATGGACGTATAAAAACCATCAATACTGGTGGGCTTTCGGTCTGGATCAGGAAGCGCATAACCTGACGCATCTGGTCTATATCGTTTTGATCGTCTGGCTGGGCTGGGGCGTGTCTTTGACGGCGGTGATGCCTTAAACGTCAGATCACCAGCATAATGGCGCGGGCCAGATAAACCCCGCCAATCACAAACAGGATGATTTGCGTCGCTTTGTAAAAGTGCGCATCGCTGATGCGCTCCAAAAACCATTTGGATGCGGACGATCCCATCAATGCCATGGGAATAACGCCCAGCATAATCCACAAAGGCAGTGAAGCCGTGGTCGCGGACAGGTCGCTGACCACAAACCCGAAATAAAAGAATTTCAGCGCATGCGCCACGGTCTGGGTAAAGGCCTTGGTCGCGATGGTCTGGTGGCGTGTTAATGTGCGCGTCTGGAAAAATATATCCAGCATCCCGCCCGCAACGCCGCCGGTTAATTGCAGCGCGGCAACGATAACGCCGCATCCGTAAGCCTGCCGCGGTTTGGTGAAATCCAGCCTGAGCGATTTGGGCAGGAGATAGGCAATAAAAGGCCCCAGCCCCAAAAGGAAATAAACCAGCGCCTTGGGCGGGACAAACGCGATAAAGGCCAACAGCAAAAACATCGTCAGCATACCCGCGAAATAAGCGGGCAGGGACGGGCGGTAAATATGTGCACGGTGGATAAAGGCGCGGCTGCCATTGGCAAAAAACTGCGCAATCGCATGCACGATCATCGCCTGCTGCACGGGCAGCAGCCAGATCAGCGCGCCCATCAAAATCATGCCGCCCGCCATGCCCAAAATGCCCGACAGCACCGATGTGGCGAAGACGGTTATCATCAAGGCAGCGGCAAGAGGAAGCGAGATCGTCATGATGCCCCTGTTGTATCACGCGGCGGATAAAATCACAGGGGGAGCGGGCAAAAAAAGAACGCGGGATAAAAAAAGTCCGGAGAACTTTTAAGGGCTCTCCGGACAAACGGCGGTAATAGAGGGTGTGTACATCTTTTATAGAAAAAACCGATTCCCTGTTCAAGCAAAAAATGCATTAAATTTAAAAAATTGTGAATTTTTTTAGAATATTTGTTTATTGCGGCGCAAAATTATTTGCGAAAGTTTCAAAATGGCTGTTTTGAGACTGGTTCTCATTTTCACCAAAAAGGGTGTTTTTGCGAAAAACCCAATAAAAATACCCATTTTGAGCATTTTGCGGCGGCGCAGCAGAAAAATCCAGCAAAGCCAAGCGTTTAACGACCTGAAATGCAAGACTGTTTTACATAGGGTGATTTTTTCGGGGCGGCGCAGCCTCAGGAATGCAATTTGGGCGGATGCCATTCCTGCGCCAGCAATCCCTGTTGCACCAGCATGGCCAGAAAACGGTCAAGCGCGAAAGAAGGCTCGATACGCAGCGCCGCCGCAGCCGCCAAGGCAAAAGACGGCTGCATGACCAGATTTTCCAGCACGGCATAGGCGGGGGCGTTCAAACTCCACACTGCGGCATGGCCGTTATCGTTATAGATGGCCGTAAAACTTTCGGCGGCATCCGTGGGCGGGGCTTCACCGCTGGCCACGGCCTGCCAGATGGCGGGAATATCCCACCCGCTGCGCAGCAGTCTCAGATGCGGCTGCACATAGACGTTCAATTGCATGGGGTCGCGTGCGGCCTGTTCCAATCCTGCGGGGTCTAAGGGGGCTTGCGCGGGCATGTGCAGGCTTTCGGCGGCGTATTGTTCCATCCGCGCCAGATCGGCTATCCACGGCATCCGGCGGCGCAGGGCGGCATGGCCGGGGTCTTTGTGCAGGTGGGCGGGCAGATCGTCCGGTTCCTGCGCCGTCATGGCGTCAAAAGCATCGGCACCCATGGCGCTGCGCGTGGCGGCAAAACGCTGGGCTGCGGTCTGGGGGGATACGGTGTTTTGGGGTGTGCTGTTTTTTGTCATGCGGCATTTTGTAATGTCCGGCGGCTTTGGCGCAAGAAAAATGCGCAAAGACGCAGAAGGGCTGCTTTTTTTGCGCGTCATTTGCCGTAACCCGCGCGATTGGATATAGAACGCCTGCGGTGCAGCATGTATGATAACGGCGTTTAATATACCTTTATTCCACAGCCTTTATTGGGCGGGCATTTTTGACAACAGGCAAGGAGGCATTCCCTCATGACGGCACAGCACGCGCAGGCAGGTCAAACAGCATCTCTGTCCGCAGGCCTGAAATGGCAGCCCGATCCCGATGTCATGGCGCAAACCGCGCTGGCGTCTTTTATGGCAGAGGCAGGGGTCAGCGGCGGATACGCAGAAATCTGGCAATGGTCCACCGCCAACCGCGATTTATTTTGGGCGCGCCTGTGGGATTTTTGCGGTGTGATTGGTGACCGCGGCCCCACGGTTTTTGCACCGGGCGCGAAATTTCAGGAAGGCCGTTTCTTCCCCGACAGCAAAATCAATTTTGCCGAAAATCTTTTGCGCCGCCGCGATGACGCGCTGGCCATTGTTTTCCGTGGTGAAGACAAGGTAGAGCGCAAACTGACATTCCGCGATTTGTATGATGCGGTCAGCCGCCTGCGGCAGGCTTTGGCCGCGGCGGGCGTCACCGCGGGTGACCGCGTGGCCGGATACATGCCCAATATGCCGGAAACGGTGATTGCCATGCTGGCCGCGACCAGCCTTGGCGCCATCTGGTCTTCCGCTTCGCCGGATTTTGGCGTGCAGGGGGTTTTGGACCGTTTCGGCCAGATTGAACCCAAAGTGGTTTTCTGCGTGGACGGGTATTATTACGGCGGCAAGGAAATTGATTGCCGCGATAAAATCCGCGACGTTTTGCAACAACTGCC
>JAVEWI010000296.1:0-2986 GCA_034004625.1 Bdellovibrionales bacterium | reverse complement strand
GGCGGTGTAAATGGCGGCGATATGGCGCATGGTCATGGGTTCATCGTTGGTTTCGATGAAGGGGAACAGCGCGCTGAAAGCGCCCAGTTGCACGCTGTCGGTGACATAGCAGCCGGTTTCTTCGAATACTTCGCGCACCAGCGTTTCGTGCAGGTGTTCATGCGGCTCCGGCGACCCGCCGGGCAGATCGTGCAGACCTCTGTAGCAGCCGAGGACTTTTTTAATCAGCAGGATGCTGTCCTTGGCTTCGTTGAAAATCAAAGCGTAAACGCCGAAATGCGATGTGTATTTGGGGGCTGTGGATGTCATGGCAATACGTGGCTTTCCTTGATGTCTTCTGCGTGGTCGCGTGTCCATTTTTTCAGCTTGCGCATGACCATGTCACGCTTGAGCGAAGAAAGATGATCGGTAAACAAAATACCGTCCAGATGGTCTATTTCATGCTGGATGCAGGTGGCGAGAAGGCCGTCGGCTTCCATCTCCTGCGCGGCGCCGTTTTCGTCCAGATATTTGATGCGCACTTTTTCGGGGCGGTCAACGGGCGCGTATTGCCCGGGGATGGAAAGGCAGCCTTCTTCATACGTATTCATGTCGTCCGACGTCCAGACGATTTCCGGATTGATAACGGCAATCGGTTTGCCGGGCGTCAGGGGTTGCAGGCTTTCTTCTTCGCCTTCGTCGTCTTCCGGTGCGCCGGTTTGTTCAACGTCCATGACCAGCACGCGGACGGATTGCCCGATTTGCGGGGCGGCAAGGCCGATGCCGCGCGCGTCATACATGGTGTCAAACATGTCTTTGACCAATTGGCGGATGTCGTCGGTGACGGCAGCCACAGGTTCGGCGGGTTTTTTCAGCACCGGATGCGGCGCAACGTAAATGGGCAAGACGGCCATGGTATTTATCCTTATATTTCCTGCCGCTTTTTGTAGGACGAAAGCGCAAAAAGGTCAAGTCTGGCGGGCGATGCGGGCGGGTATGTCTTTCCTGCTGCCGGGGTGGAAAAAGATGCGGAAAAATCAGCGTTTTTCGATTTTGCGCGGGGATGCGGCATCGCCGGATGTTTCGGTTTCTTCGGCGTCTGCGCCGGTGGTTAATTCCGGCGCGATGAGCGGACGCGCCGTTTGTTCAATCACGGCAAAATCCGGCAGGCTGGCATCGCTCTCGATCCCTTGCAGGGTTTGGAATTTGCGCGCGCTTGGCAATACGTTGCGCTCCAGCGACCCGACGGCGTCGTTATAACTGCCGATGGCGCCCGAAAGCCCTTTGCCCAGTTTTTGCAAATGCCCGCCAAAGCTGCCGAGACGTTTATAAAGATCACGGCCAAGGTCGGAAATTTCCCGTGCGTTTTCGGCCAGTTTTTCCTGCCGCCAGCCGTAATGCACGGCCTTGAGCAGCGAGATCAGCGTGGTGGGCGATGCAGGGATGACTTTTTGATCCACGCCGGCTTCGATCAACCCGGGGTCACGTTCCAATGCGGCGCTGAAATAACTTTCGCTGGGCAGGAACATCACCACAAATTCCGGCGTGTCGAATTTTTCAAAGTATGATTTTTTGCCGAGGTCTTTGATGCGCGTGCCGACATGACGGGCATGACGGTCGAGCGCGTCTTTGCGCTCCGTTTCGCTGATGCCGTCTTTGAGCGCGTCCATATAGGCGTCAATCGGCACTTTGGAATCAATCACAATCGATTTGCCGCCGGGCAGTTTGATAACCACATCGGGGCGCTGGTCATCGACGCTGACTTGCTGGTCAAAATGCACGCCCTCGACCATGCCTGCCATTTCCAGCGTGCGTTTCAATTGCATTTCGCCCCATTGCCCGCGGGTGGAGGGGGAGCGGAGCGCCTGCACCAGCGAAGACGTTTCGCTGCGCAATTTTTCCTGATCCGATTTCATCCCCTGCAAATGCTGGCGCAATTCGCCATAGGCGCCTTGGCGTTCTTTTTCCAGGAGGGCGAGTTTTTCGTCCATTTGTTTAAGCGTTTGTTCAACCGGGCTGACAACCTGTTTGATGTCGGTTTTGGCTGCGGTTTGCAATTGGCCGAATTTTTCCTGTGCAAGGGCGAGGAAGTTTTCGCGGCTGGCGTTCAGCGCTTCAAGGCTCATGGCTTTGAAATCCGCGCTCATTTGCTGTTTGGTTTGTTCGATCAATGCCTTTTGTTCGGACAGATTGGCAATGTCGCTTTGCAGGCGGGCGTTTTGTTGCAAGAGGTCTTGTACCTGCGTTTCCAGCTCCCCGCTTTTTTGCGCCAGATGCTGTTGCAAATCCCCGCCGCCGCGGCGGCCGAGGGTAAAGCCGAGTACGCCGCCCAGCGCCATGCCCGCTACGCCGCCTGCCAGAATGTAAAAAAGGGCATCGGCGGTCATCGGCATGCAAAAGCTCCGGAATCGGGGGGAAACAGGCGGTGAATCGGATGGCGCATTATAGGCCAGTTATCCTGCCATACATATAATAAAGACAGGGGTGGGTACAAATAAAGTTCATTATTATGAAAATTAAAAGCAAAAACCTATAGCGAACACGTGTTCAATGAATTAAATTATTCTTCTGCGCCGGTTTGCGTAATGAATCGTATGATTAAAATGCTGCAGGGTAACAAAATTTCTAAGCAGCCAAAAGTCAACACGGTACAGATAAAACACCCAAGAGAAAAACAGGTACCGCGAACCAATAAAGCGTCCAACAACACACAGCCAAACAGGCTGAACACTAAAGGCCAACAGGCCGCACACGCACAGGAAGGGAGCCACTCATGGCAAACGAAGTTACAAAGCACCTGATCGTTGATCTCAAGACCGGTTTTGCCTATGGCATCAAACTGGACGAGCAGGGTAACTGTAAGGCTGTGCAGCCGCTGAATACCAACATCGAAACGTTGGAAGGCAAGCTGGTGCGTCAATTCGGCCCGCTCGCGGCACATAACGGCAATCCCGGCCTGCGCGACCCGCAGGTTCTGCCCTATAGCCAGACGACCTATGCGGTCGAA
>JAVEWI010000295.1:0-2991 GCA_034004625.1 Bdellovibrionales bacterium | reverse complement strand
CGGCCTGTCATCTTTCCCTGCATTCCACCGTTTCAGACATTTATATTTGAAAGGCTTTTCGCATGGCACAGCCCCGCGTTCAATTCGCCCTCGATTTCCCGCAAGGCCATATCCTGTTCCTTGAAAACCAGGGCGCCTATTTCCTGCCCCGTCACAGCATGGACGCTTTCCCGATCTGGGGCGAACGCAAAGAGCTTTTCGGCAAAAACGCCATCAACGTGCAAGCCGACCGCAGTGCAGGTACCGAAGGCTATAGCATCGTGCATGAATTTTCAGAAACCGGACAATTGAGCGATGCCCGGCTGGTCAGCAAAACGCAAACGTTCCGCGGCACGCTGGCCGATGCGGAAACGCTGAATAGCCTGAACGGCGCGCTGGCGTAAAACGCCCTGACCTTGCATTCGATGCAAGACATGGAACCCGATTGCGTATTCAACGCCGCGCGTTTTGCGGATGGCCGCCTGCTGGTTCAGCTTCATAACCGGAACGAACTTTACATCGGCACCCCCGGAAATTTCGAAAAAGTCGATGCAAGGATGTATGTTCAAGGCGGCAACAGCATGTATTACCGCACGCCGGCGGGCGAAGAAATCAACTTGCCCTACGGCTATGGCGGCCCCAATAACGAAACACCTACATTCAAAGGCGAACCGATCGCCTATATTCAGGTCAAAGACAACGGCAATCCCGCACAATTCGGGTTGCAAATCGACCGCGGCATCAAACCGCTCTCCCCGTTTTCGGCAGAAGTATTGCCGGCTGGCGCAGCACCCGCAGCCCCCAAGCCCAAACCGTAAAAAACAAACAGCAACACGGCAAAAAAAAAAACGGCCCCGTTATCAGGGCCGTTTTTTCTGGATTTATAATATCTTCGCGGATTAACGAACCGCGCGTTTGTTAACCAGCAGATTTTTGATCTGTTCGGTCAGGTTGTTAAAATCAACCGGTTTTTCGATATAGGCCGCGGGGCTGAGGTGTTCCACCGCCGCCTTGTCACGCGGGTCGGTCAGTGCGGTCAGGAAAACAAAGGGCACTTCGTCATATTGCGGATGCGCACCACGGATACGTGCCAAAACGTCATAGCCTGACATACCCGCCATGGCGCGGTCGCACAGAACCAGATCCGGCTCGTTCTCCAAAAATTTTTGCAGGCCTTCTTCGCCATTGGCTGCTTCGATCACGTCATAGCCCTGCACGCTCAGCTCGTCGAACAGCATTTCACGCACCGGTGCCTCGTCCTCGATCAGCAGTATCTTCGTCATCACAAACTCCCTCTGCAGCTTTTTCATTGCCCACATTGAACAATCCCCCGTCTCTTGTGATGGAAACAATCATTACCATAACAATGGTTAATTTGTTCTTAACACCGCAAGAAATACCGATTCCTCTCCCCGAACCGGCACGGGTAACCTTACTATGTTTCCTGCCTTTGGCAAACATCCACCCACTTTGCCTGCGTAATATCCGCCAGCCGCGCGGGCGTGATACGCAGCGACGCATTCACCGCACCCGCCGCCGGAAAGACTTCGTCAAAATCTTTTAATGAAACGTCGCAATAAACGGGCAAATCCTGCGCCAGACCAAACGGGCATACACCGCCCACAGGATGCCCGGTCAATGCCACGACATCGTCGAGTGGCAACATGCGCGGTTTTTCGCCAAAGGCATCTTTGAATTTCCGGTTGTCCAAACGGCAATCACCGCGTACGACCAGAATAATCACCGCATCCCCCACCCGCACTGACAATGTCTTGGCAATTTGCCCCGGCAATACGCCAATGGTGGCGGCGGCTTCGGCAACGGTTGCCGTGCTCAGCTCATGCACATCGACAGAAATATCGGGCGCGTGCTGCGCCATATATTCGCGCACGGTTTCAAGGCTCACGTTATCATTCTCCTGTTTCACAAAAACATCCGGCGGCGGGAATTTATTCCGGCTGCGAAATTTTATTCCGGCTGCGCCGTGGCTGTGGCTGCATCCGGCATAGCAGAAGCCGCAGGCGCCGTCAAAACAGGGATCGCCCCGCCGCGCGGCAAATTGACTGTAATGGCCGTGCCCACGCCCACTTTGCTGCGCAGGCCGATCGACCCGTTGTGCAATTCCACAAACTGTTTCACAAGGCTAAGCCCAAGGCCGGAGCCGGGAATGCCGCCCGATGTCGATGCGCGGAAATATTTGCCGAAAATACGGGGTTGTTCGTCTTCGGGAATGCCTACGCCATAATCGGTGACTTCTATCACCACATTATCTCCCTCGGCAAAGGCCATAACCTCCACCAGCGGGCTTTGCGGGGAATACTTCACCGCATTCGACAACAAATTCGCCATCATCTGGCGAATGACTTTATCATCCAGCAACATCAGCGGCGGCAAATCGCGCAGGGTCAATTTGATTTGATGATTGGGTGAAATATCCTGCTGGTCGGTGCAGGCTTCTTCGATAATCTGCGCAAGACTGCATTCTTTCAGCTCTACATTCATCCGCCCCGCTTCCAGCATATGGGCGGACAGCAGCGTTTCAATCAGGCGGATCAAACGCTCAACCGCCGAGCGTATCGTGACCGCGCGTTTTTCCAATATTTCGCGCGGCAAAGTCGCGCCGCGGCTGAGGATAATCTGCGCATTACCGTCAATAATCGTCAGCGGCGTGCGGAATTCATGGCTGACCATGGAAATAAACGTTTTTTGCTGTTCAACAATGTCTTTTTCTTTTTCAAGCGCGGCGGCCAATTCGGATGACTGCGCGGCAAGCAAAGCCTGTTGCCGTTTGTATTCGGAAATATCCGTGGTGGAAATAACCGTTTCGCCCGTGCTGGCCAGACGCCGGGCCTGCAACCGCACCCATTGCCCGCTGGCCAGACGGAATTCGCGCGCGCCCTGCGGGTTTTTCCACCATTCGCGCATCTGGATATAACGCATGTCGTCTTTGGACAAATGCACTTCTTCGGCCATCAAATCAAACGCGTCCAGAATATGCATGCCCAGCATATG
>JAVEWI010000294.1:0-2995 GCA_034004625.1 Bdellovibrionales bacterium | reverse complement strand
AAACAGCAGGGCTATCGGGGATCATCGACCGCGTTATATCCTTGGCATGGGTATTTTCCATGCAGACCACCCGTGCATCGCTGCGGATTTTTTCGTGCAGCTGGTCGCGCCCTACATCCACGGCATAAACCTTCGCCGCGCCATGGTGCAGCAGCACGTCGGTAAAACCGCCGGTGGAGGCGCCAAGGTCAATCGCGACCGCCCCCGATACATCCACCCCGAAATGCACCAAAGCATGGGCGAGCTTTACCCCGCCGCGCGATACCCATGGATGCACATCACCCTGCACAACAACAGCAGCGTCGGGTTTAATCGCCAAGGCGGGTTTGGTTTGCACCACGCCGTCCACGGTGACAAGGCCGGCGCGGATCATGGCCTGCGCCCTTGCGCGGCTGGGCGCGTGGCCCTCGGCACAAAGATATTGATCCAGCCTGTTCATGCCGCAAACCCCGATGCCAGCGCGTAAACAGCGCAGATCACCATCACCGCCGCCACAGGTAATTTTTTCCAAACCGTGATTGTGATGCAGATAAGGACAAAAGCAGCATCCATCCAGCCTTGCAGCGCGCCTGTTAAAACAGGGTCAATCAAAGCCCCCGCCAGAATACCCACCACCGCCGCATTCACACCCGCAATAACGCCAAGCAAGCGCGGGGATTGTGTGATGCGCTGCCAAAAATAATATCCGCCCACGGCCAGCAAAAGACCGGGCAGGAAAATAAACCCCAGCGCAACCGCCGCCCCCGCCACAGGCGCCACAGGAAAAAGCGCATAACCCAAAGCCGCCGCAACCGTAAACAAAGGCCCCGGCAAAACCTGCGCCAGACCATAAAACAGCATCATCTGTTCACGCGCAGCAGGCAGCGCATCATAGAGCAGCGGCAAAACCACATGTCCGCCGCCAAAAACCAAAGCGCCGCTGCGGTAAAAAACTTCCGCCAGAGGGGCAGCGCCCTGCACACCGCCCATGCCCGTAAAAACCGGCAAAGCCACAAGCAGCAGGACAAAAATACTGACAGCCCGCAGCGCCGTATTCTGCCCGATCACATTGGGCAGGGGCGCAGCATCGTCCAACCCCTGACGCGGTAAAAACCACAGCCCGAAAAGCGCGCCCAGCAGGATAATCCCGATCTGAATATAAATCCCGCCGAACAGGGCGCAGATAAGCGCAACCACCGCCGCCGCTATACGCCGGCGCCAATCAGGGCAGAGCCTTTGCCCCATCGACAAAACCGCCTGCGCCACCACAACGGCGGCCAATAATTTCAATCCATGTACTAAAACATCCACGCCGCCAATGGCCTGCGCGTAAACCGCCGCCGCCAGCATCAAAAGCGCGGAGGGCAACGTAAAAGCCGTAAAAGACAAAACCGCACCCACAGCGCCGCCGCGTATCCAGCCGATTAAAAAATTCATCTGGCTGCTGGCAGGGCCCGGCAACAAGTGGCAGAGCGCCATGATCTGCGCAAAAGCAGCCGCGTTGAGCCAGCCCAGTTTTTGTACGTAAAGACGCTCGAAATAGGCCGCATGGGCGGCAGGCCCGCCAAAAGACGTCAGCCCCAAAAACAAAGACGCGCGAAAACATTCCGCCCACAGGCGGCGGCGCGGCGCGGCAGCCGTCACAGCATTTTCAGATGAACGGGCGGCGGGATCAGGCCGGGCGGTCAAGGGTTATATCCCCGTCATGCATGCCGAGCGCAGACAAAGCCTGCGCCACGATTTGCGGTGCGTTCAAACCCGCTTCGTCATATTGGCGCTGCGGCGTGTCATGGTCGATATAGGTATCGGGCAAAACCATGGTGCGGATTTTAAGGCCATTGTCCAAAACACCCTCTGCCGACAGCAGATGCAGAACCATGGCGCCGAAGCCGCCTGTACTGCCTTCTTCCACGGTCAACAGCACATCATGCGTACGGGCAAGGCGCAGCACCAGATCACGGTCAAGCGGTTTGGCAAAACGCGCATCGGCCACGGTTGTGGAAAGCCCGCGCGCCGCGAGCACATCCGCCGCCTTTAAACATTCGCCAAGGCGTGTGCCATAGCTGAGCAGCGCAACGGCGGTGCCTTCGCGCAGGACACGTCCGCGGCCAATGGGCAGCACTTCGCCTTTTTCCGGCATTTCAACGCCAAGACCTTCACCACGCGGATAACGCAGGGCAATGGGGCCGTCGTTATAGGCCGCCATTGTTATGACCATATGTTTCATATCGGCTTCATCCGCCGCCGCCATCAAAACCATATTGGGCAGGCAGGCCAGATAGGCTGTGTCAAAAGCCCCCGCATGCGTGGCACCGTCGGCACCGACCAGACCCGCACGGTCGAGCGCGAAACGCACCGGCAGGTTTTGCAGGGCAACGTCATGTACCAATTGGTCATAGCCGCGCTGCATAAAGGTGGAATAAATCGCGCAAAACGGTTTGTATCCTTCGGTCGCCAGACCCGCTGCGAAAGTCACCGCGTGCTGTTCGGCAATGCCCACATCAAAACTGCGCCCCGGAAATTCCTTGGCGAACAAGTCAAGCCCCGTGCCGGACGGCATGGCGGCGGTAATGGCGACAATTTTATCATCCGCCCGCGCTTCGACAATCAGGCTGTCGGCAAAAACGCGGGTATAGCTGGGCGCATTGCTTTGCGCCTTGGCCTGCGCGCCGGTCAGCACGTCAAATTTGGCAACGCCGTGCATTTTATCGGGCGCGTTTTCGGCCGGCGCGTAACCGCGGCCTTTTTGCGTGACGACATGCACAAGGATGGGGCCTTCGTATATCGAATCCCGCACGTTTTCCAGCACAGGCAAAAGATGTTCGAAATTATGCCCGTCAATGGGGCCGACGTAGTAAAAGCCAAGTTCTTCGAACAACGTGCCGCCGGTCACCATGCCGCGCGCATATTCTTCGGCACGGGCAGCGGCGCGTTTCAGCGGCCCCGGCAATTTACCCGTGATTTTTTTGCCAATTTCGCGCATGCCCAAATAAGGCTTGGACGAAATCAGACGCGA
>JAVEWI010000293.1:0-3000 GCA_034004625.1 Bdellovibrionales bacterium | reverse complement strand
AAAACCCGTGCCGATATCGCGGCGGCGGGGCAGGCGCTCGAAAACATGCTGGATGGCGTGGCGGGGGGTGATGCTTTGCCTGCCGATTGGGCGGCGCTCGATTTACTGGCGCCGGTGCGGGATTATCCGGCGCGGCATAATGCCGTTTTGCTGCCTTTTGAAGCCGCCGAAAAAGCCTTCACCCAGAAATAAGCGTCCTTTAAAAAGCGAATCGGGTTTACCGCGCAGGGGTGCGGGATTTGCGTTTGCTGCCAGATACGATTTCCCTGTTTTGCATGGCGGGATTTATGTGCCGTGCTTGCCTTTTTCCCCTGCTGCCGTATATGATGGTATATGGATATATGCCGCTGCTGCCGAATGTCGGGGCCGGTGATGACAGGCTCGCTTGATGTTGAGGAGCAGAATATGAGCAGAAGACTTTCCCTTTTTGACAGCCCGTTTTTGTTGGGTTTTGACCAGTTCGAACGCGCGCTTGACCGCGCCGCGCGGGCGTCCAGCGAAGGATACCCGCCCTATAACATCGAACAAATCGGCGAAACCCATATCCGCATCACCATTGCGGTCGCGGGGTTTACGATGGACGACCTGTCGGTGCAGCTAGAACAAAACCAATTGGTCATCCGCGGCAAACGTCAGGGCGAGGAAGAAGACAGCCGCGTTTTCCTGCACCGTGGCATTGCCACGCGCCAGTTCCAGCGGGCTTTTATCCTGAGCGATGATATAGAGGTTGTGGGTGCGCAATTGGACAACGGCCTTTTGAATATCGACTTGCACCGTATTTTGCCTGAAACCACGGTGCAGACCATTCGCATCACATCGGCAAAGGATACTAAAAAAGGCCAGACGATTGATGTGCAAAGCGATATTGGCAATCCGGAATAAGCGGCATATATAAAACGCAATCAAGAATATAAAAAGAGGGCGCGCCTAGGCGCGGTGACGAGGAAGAAATCATGACGCAGAATCCCCAATACACGGATAAAAACCCGATGGGTTCAATGACGCAAAGCGACCTGCGCGAACTGGGGCTGGAAGAAGTCGGCTATGTCCGCAAATACAGCGTAAAGGGCAAGCCCGCATGGGTTTTGCATGCGGCGGACGGTACGGCATTGGCGGTGCAGGAAAACATGCCTGCGCTGCAAGACAGCATGCAGCATCACGATCTGGATATCGTATCCGTTCACTAAGCGGAAATCGGCGGGGGATATAGAACGCGGGCGGCGGTTATTACGCGGCCTGTTCTTTTGCCCATTCATTCAAAACCGCGGATAGGGTTTGCGTCTCGCGCGCATCGCGCAGTGCGGCGCAGGTTTTACTGTCCTTCAAAAACCGCGAAATATGTGCCAGCATTTTCAAATGCTGCGTGGTTTTGCTTTCGGCTGGCGCCAGCAGCATGAAAATAATATCTACGGGCATATTATCGATGGCATCATAATCCACCGGCGTTTCCAGGCGCACCAGAACGCCATACATGCGCTCTGCCCCTGCGATTTTGATATGGGGAATGGCAACGCCTGCGCCAATGCCCGTTGTACCAATGCGTTCACGGTCCAAAAGGGCGGTCAGCAAATCGTCTGTATCGCCGCCGATTTGTTCGGATATTTGTTCGGCAATGGCACGGAATGCCTGCTTTTTGCTGGTCGCTTCCAGTGCCGGTATAATCAAGTCTGCGTTTATCATGATATTACCCCGGGGAAGGGAGCGCAGCGCCGCAACCATTTGCAGCCTGCGTTGTATCCCTGTCCACCGGGGGTTATTTCCTCTTTACCTGGTCGAAAAGCGTTTGTTGTTTTTGTGCTTTTCTTTGTTTGGGCTGGTTACTTCGTGGCCCCGTTGGGGTCGACCCAGCCGATGTTGCCATCTTTGCGGCGGTAAACCATGTTGTATCCGCCATGGGCGGGGTTTTTGAACAAAAGCGCAGGCAGGTCGCCCAGCTCCAGACGCATCACGGCATCGCTGACCGCCAATGTCGGTACCTGCGTTTGCAGTTCCGCGACAATTGCGGGTTCATGGCCGCCTTCGGCTTCGTCTTCGTTCGACTGGAACGTGGTATAGGCGGCGTTCAGCAGTTCCGCCGTTTCATCGGTGCGGTGATGGTCGCGGATTTTGTCCTTGTAACGACCCAGACGGGTTGCCACGCGGCGCGAAGCTTCGTCAAAAGCCGGATACGGGTCATCCGCTTCGAATTGCGATTCAAGAACGATGCCTTTGCCCACATGGATAGAAATGTCGGCTTTGTAGCGGTGGTTTTTTTCCTTGGTGAAGGTCACCGTTGCTTCCACAGCGGTATTGAAATACTTGCCGGTGGTATGGGTCAGGTTAGAGCGTACATGCTCGCGCAGCGCGTCCCCCACATCGAGGTGCTTGCCTTTTACTGTCAGTTGCATTCTTTGAGAACCTTGCTGTTGCAATTTACGAACCGCGCCATGACATGACACGGAGAGGTTTTAGAGCCATGATTTATTATAGGCATTGAATGGTAAAGTCAAGGTTAAGGCGGCGCATAAAGGCTATTCTTTGTTTTAAAACAAAGTCTTAGCTATTTTTTTGGCGGCGTCTTTGTACCGATGAGGGAATCTTCATCGCTTCGCGGTACTTAGCTACCGTTCTGCGGGCAATATCAATGCCTTCCGCTTTCAGCGACGCCATCAGGTCGTCGTCGGACAGAATCGCATCCGGTTTTTCCGCATCGGTCAGGGTTTTGATGCGCGCCTTGATTGCTTCGGACGACCACGTCGCGCTGCCGTCGGTTGACGCAACACCGCTGGTGAAAAAATATTTCAATTCGAAAACGCCCCGCGGCGTGCCGATATATTTGCCGGTGGTGACGCGGCTGACCGTGCTTTCGTGCATGCCGATGGCTGTTGCAACGTCTTTCAATACCAGCGGTTTCAGGAATTCAACGCCATAAAGGAAAAACGCATCCAGTTGCACGATCAAATCTGTGGCGACTTTTAAAATCGTCTCGGCGCGTTGTTCAAGCGCCCGCACCAGCCAAGA
>JAVEWI010000009.1:0-13951 GCA_034004625.1 Bdellovibrionales bacterium | reverse complement strand
CGTGGACCAGCAGCTGGACGCCATGCGCCCTGCCTTTGCCGCGCAAAAAGAATCCAAGCCGGATTATGTGGCACTGGAACTGCCGCCGGAAAATCTGTCCAGCCTGTCACGCAGCCTGATGGATGCCGTGCGCCATACCTCCGCAGGCCGTCTGGACCGTGATGCCGAAGTACGCCTGACGGTCGAAGTCACCCTGCAAACCCGCAATGTGGAACGTTATTACGAACGCAAGGATAAACAGGCGCAGGCCAGCAAAGCGCAAAAACCGCTGGGCAAATTATAACCCCGCAAAAAATACACAAGAAAAAACCGCCCTGTTGCCAGAGCGGTTTTTCTGTTTCCGTCTCGAAAATCCTTGCGGGAAATCCCGCAGGTATTAACGAGAGTAGAATTCAACGATCAGGTTCGGTTCCATGTGTACCGGATACGGAACTTCTTCCAGTTTCGGGCCACGTACGAATTTACCGGTGAAAGCTTTGTGGTCTGCTTCCAGATAAGACGGTACTTCGCGGTCAGCCGCTTCAACAGCGCCCATAACCAGCGCCAGCGTGCGGGATTTTTCGCGGATTTCGATAACATCGCCGTCTTTCAGCGAGATCGAAGGAATGGTTACGCGCTTGCCGTTCACCAAAACGTGGCCATGGTTTACGAACTGGCGTGCCGCAAACATGGTGGGAACGAATTTCATGCGGTAGATAACCGCATCCAGACGACGCTCCAGCAGCTCGACCAGGTTGTGACCCGTGTCACCCTTGCGGCGGCGCGCTTCTTCGTAATAGCGGTAGAATTGACGTTCGCCGATGTTCGCGTAGTAGCCGCGCAGTTTTTGTTTTGCCAGCAGCTGGATCGCGTAGTCAGTCGGCTTTTTCTTGTTCTGGCCGTGTTGGCCGGGACCGTATTCGCGCTTGTTAAAGGGCGATTTTGCACGGCCCCACAGGTTTACGCCAAGGCGGCGGTCGATTTTGTGTTTAGCTTGTGGGCGTTTAGCCATAGTAATTTCCTCACTCTTTTTTAAATTGTCCCGGTAGTTCGGCCCGCGGTATGCGGCGACGGGGAGAGGATCTGATCCGGCCCTCTTTCCCGGGAATGGTGGCACTATAAGTGTTTAATCGGGCAAGTCAACATAATATCTGCGGGTTTAATGCTGATTTTTCAATGATTTGGCAAAATTAACCGCAAAAATTCGGCATAAAACAGTCAAATTCCGGATAAAACCGCCCTTTTCCGCCTTAATGCCGCCGCAGCAAAGCCTGCATCGCCGCCAGACACTGCCCCGCAGGGGCGTATCCGGCCGCAGCGGATTTTTGCAGCCAATCCTGCCCCTGCGTCAAATCCTGCGCCATCCCCTCGCCCAGACAAAGCCGCAGGCCAAGGTCGTGTTGCGCCGTAGGATCGCCCGCCGCCGCCCGCCGCTGCAAGGCTTGCAGATAATAAACCTGTGCCCGCTGCGCAGCGGCTTGCCGCGCGGTTTCATCCGCAGGCGCCGTAACAGCGATACCGTATTCTTCGCTTAAACGTGCGGCTTCTTCGGCATCCATATCCGCATCCATCGACAGCGCCGATGATAGTACAGCCTGCGCCGCATCTGTATCCTGCGCCGTGCCTTCGCCTTTCAGCAAAGCTTCGCCGTAATAACGCAGCGCCAGGACATCGCCGAAATAATAAGCCGCCTTGTAAAAATATCCGCAGGCCTGATGGGGATCGGTAAAACGCAAAAGCAGCCCCAGTTCACGGCAAGCTCCCGCCGCACCGGCAACCACAGCGCGCTGCAACCAGCTTTGCGCCGCCGCACGGTCTATGCGCAAAAAACGGTTTTGAACATCCAGCCCCATATAACCCTGCAAATAAGCGCGGCCGATATTTTCCATGGCGGGGCCATGCCCCTGCTCTGCCGCCTTCATAAACCAGCCATAGGCCTGTACACCATCCAACGGCACACTCTGCCCTTTGCAAAAACCGGTCATCAGGCCCAGCGCCCATTCGTATTGGGCGGCGGCATCTCCGTTTTCTGCGGCTTCCTGTAAAACGTCTATATCTGTTTCTAAAATCATTATGGCAGAATTATGCCACGCCCACCAAACCCGGTAAAGTCCGCATCTATAGCCAGAAACACCTGTTGGTTTCACAATGTGCATCCATCAGCCTTGCCGCTTACCCCCAGCATGGTGAAACGCAGAATGAATTGATTACCCGCGCCGATGCCGCGCTGTACAAAGCCAAACATGGTGGCCGCGACCGCGCTATTCTGGCGAGTGTTTAAGCAAAAGCCGCGCGTGCAGCGCCTGCGGGTCATCCGTTTGCAGCAAGAGCGTTTTATACCGGTTTGTATCGCCGGATAAAATGCCTATGGCAGATTTGGGCAATCCCCATTCCCGCGCCAGAAAATCAATCAAAGCACGGTTGGCTTTGCCATCTTCCGGCACGGCATTGACGGATATTTTTAAAACCCTTCCGGCATCTGCCCCGCCTGCTTCGTCCGCCAAACCCTGAAACGCCGTTTTGCGTGCGGCAGGCGTCAAGCGCAGCCGCACGGTCACGCCGCGGTTATGCAGGTGAAACGGCATCAGGGTTTTGGGGGCGTGTTTTTATTTTGCGCGGCACGCGGCGTATCGTGCGCAATCACCGTACCGTTTTGCAGGTCGATTTGCTTAACCCGTCCATCCGGATGCACTATGGCCACCGGAATTTTGTCAAAATCGGCACCGTAATATGTTTTGGCGACCGACGGCACAATCGGGCGCGTGGTTTCTGCGCCCGATTGCCAATCAGACGCAACGGCAATATGCATGCCGTATCCTTCGGCCAGTTCAGGCGTGGTGCCGGTGCCTTTGACGTAGATGTGGAATTGCGCCAGAAAAACTTTTTCCTGCGTGGCCGCACGTGCGCCCAAGGCGGCATGCGTACCCGCAATGGGTGTTACTGTGGATGACGTGCCATCCTGCGCACGCCATGTCACATCCACCAATTTGGATGCCTGCCCCTCAAACGGTGCGGGGCCATAGGCTTCGTCGATATAATCACCAAGTTTTCCGGCCTGCATATCCGAAACGAATTTTGCGCTTAAGCCCTCTTCGCCCAGATTATATATCTTGAAAAGCTCCGCCGCATTTGCGGCCTGTTCGGTCAAAGTTTTTCCTTTGACCATCACCATCACGGCGGTTTTATCACCGGTTGCGGGGATGATTTCTTCTTTCGATCCGGAATGGTCGCCGGGATTGTTAAAACGAATATCGCTGCCCGATATGTTGCGCACAATCAAACGCACATCCGGCCGGCGCGGCGTTTCGGGCAAAGACGCGCCTTGCGCATCCAGCATGGATTTCACCTGCGCCCAGAGGGTATCACCTTCAACAACCTTGTCCTGCCACGACTGCCCCGCGCCAAAACCTTTTGCAGGCTGGCCTTTTTTACCGGGAGCATTGAAATTTTTATCGAGTGTCATCGGAAACCGGAAGATACATAAAAATCGGGACTGCCCGTATTATAGCATTTCCGTTCTTTAACGTCAAAATTGCGAAGTGTCTGATAATGCTTTCTGTTTTGATTTGTCGCGCAGCATCTGCCCGATCATCCATCCGCAGCCGCCAAAGAAAACGCTGCAAATCAGCCCCGGTACAACGTGCCCGTCCGCCATCATCAAAAGGCCGAGCAGCACAAAAATAACCGAAACAATGACGAAGAAAATCAACGTACCCCGGTTATGCGATTTCGCGGAATTGCGGCGTGCTTCTGCTATTGTTATTTTCTCGCTCGATATTTCAAGCCCGCCTGTCCAGACGCGTAACATCACCAGATACCAGATGATATAAACAGGCAAAAAAATAAGGTTCGCGATAAAACCGAAGACCACCTGATTAAAAATAATCAACGGCAGGGTCACCATATACATCAATTTTATTTTACCGCGCAGGCTTGCATGATGTTCCGCATCGCGCAGCACATATCCCTTGCCCATCACGCCCCATGGATAAAAAACCTGACGCCCCTGCACATCCGTTTTGAAGGCGGCGTCGGTCAGACCGTCAAAATAACCCATGTAAAAATTCCCGTGATGATGAAAAAGTTTAATGCAAAATCGCGCCATTGACGCGCAACGCAGTTATATCAGATATGCGGCGGTTTTATATCCGGCTTTTTTTGCATCCCCATAACACCTGCCCAATCGACTTCGGGTTTGTGCACGCGCATTTCAGCCATAAAACCGCTGAAGGCTTTCATATCCCTGACCACCGTTTGGCCGCCGTGGTATTCAGCGGCCAGCACTGGCGCAGCATCTACAGCACCACGCCAAAAAATAAAGGTTTGATGCGCTTTGCCCAGATGCAGCGCTACGACTTCAGGAAAAAGTTTATTGCCTTTTTCTTTCACATCGGCTTCGGGAGTAAAACGGCGTTCTGTTTCAAACCGTTTTGCCACGCTGGCCAAACGTGTTTCTTCATTTGCATGACACATCAGCAGCACAGAGCCATAACCCGCGCGGTGCGCCGCATCGTATATATGACCGACGGCGGGACTGGTGCCTGTTGTGCCCAGCACAATGTCAAACCCGTCCGCAGCCAGTTTATTCACCATCGTATTGGCCATGTAAACGGAAGCCCAGCGCCACTTGCTGTAAGCAGCCACGCGCGCAGCATCCGTATCGCCGGATTGCGTGATTTCCGTACGGTATGGCGTGAACAGCTTAATCACTTCGTCGGGATCAATATGTATCGCGCGCGACAGCATGCCGTCGCCTTTTTGCGCGGCACTGACCAAACTGGTTTTCCCTGCGCCGGGGCCGCCGGTGGTGATATAAAAAGTTTTCCCGTCACCAGGCTTGGCGTTTTTGGTCAGATCGGCATAAATGCGTTCGGTTTCCGCAGTAATCAATGCCATCTCGGCCGCGTTATAGCCCCCCTTTTGAACATCCTTCGCAATAATATCGGGATTCATGATGTCGGGCATGCAGCTACCTTCGAGGCTTAAAGACCACTGGATTATTCCTACATAGTCGCAATTTTCATAGAACCCGTCAATTGATGGCTATATTTCCCGTGATATATCAAAAAGATATCAATAACAGTTTTGGGCTATGGCTGGACTAACATGATGCAGGTTTGTTTTTATGGTGGGCCCGGAGGGACTTGAACCCGCAAGCTGCGCTTGCATATTTTCACTCTTCGGGGGCTTCAAGTCCCGCGGTGTAAGCTTGTTTTTATGGTGGGCCCGGAGGGACTTGAACCCCCGACCAGACCGTTATGAGCGGCCCGCTCTAACCAACTGAGCTACAGGCCCCACCGCCCCGCGCCGCTGCGTTAGAATAAACGCAAACGGCATAGCGGGTGCAATTTTTTAGGTATCAAGGAAGCTGCGCAATTGGCGCGAGCGTGACGGGTGTTTCAGTTTGCGCAGCGCCTTCGCCTCGATCTGGCGAATACGTTCACGCGTGACCGAGAACTGTTGCCCGACTTCTTCCAGCGTATGGTCGGTGTTCATACCGATACCGAAACGCATACGCAGGACGCGCTCTTCACGCGGGGTCAAGGTTGCCAGAACGCGCGTCGTGGTTTCGCGCAGGTTGGCGTGGATCGCAGCCTCTACCGGCAGGACCACGTTCTTGTCCTCGATAAAATCGCCGAGCTGGCTGTCTTCTTCATCCCCCACGGGTGTTTCAAGCGAAACGGGTTCCTTGGAGATTTTCATGACCTTGCGCACTTTGTCGAGCGGCATGCCGAGACGTTCGGAAAGTTCTTCCGGTGTCGGTTCGCGTCCGATTTCGTGCATCATCTGGCGGCTGGTGCGTACCAGTTTATTGATGGTTTCGATCATATGCACAGGGATACGGATGGTACGGGCCTGATCCGCGATAGAACGCGTAATGGCCTGACGGATCCACCATGTGGCAAAGGTCGAAAATTTATAACCGCGGCGGTATTCGAATTTATCAACCGCTTTCATCAAACCGATATTGCCTTCCTGAATCAAATCCAGGAATTGCAAACCACGGTTGGTGTATTTTTTGGCGATGGAAATAACAAGGCGCAGGTTGGCCTCGACCATTTCTTTTTTCGCTTTGCCGGCTTCGCGTTCGCCTTTTTGAATCGTATGGACGATGCGTTTGAATTCTTTCAGCGGCAAGCCAGAGGTTGCGGCGATTTTTTCGATTTCATCGCGCACATTGCTGACGTCGTCTTTATGCTTTTCGGCAAATTTCGCCCAGCCTTTTGCTTTCAGCTTGGCAACGGCGCCCATCCAGCGCGGGGTATTGTCGTTTTGCGCCCATTCTTCGAGGAAGCTTTCGCGCGAAACGCCGCAATCAACCGCCATGCGCATGATCTGGCCTTCAAGGCCGATCACTTTGCGGTTCATATTGTACAGCTGTTCGATCAGCTGTTCGGAACGGTAAATATTCAAACGCACCGATTGCATCAGGTCAACAAGTTCGGCCTTGCACTTGCGGTAATTATCGGCAAGACGCTTGGGCACTTCCTTGCTTTTTTCGAGCTCCAGACGGCGTTCTTCCTGCACCTTGGCGAGTTTTTTATACGCCTTGGTAATCATCTTGAACGTTTCGATGATCTGGGGTTTCAGCTCTTCTTCCATCGCGGCGAGGGAAAGGCTGCTTTCATCCTCGGTATCGTCTTCCGCGGGTTTCGGTTCCGGCTCGTCATCGATCAACACGTCATCGGAAGCAGCAGCCTTGGCGGCGGCTTTGGCCTTCGCTTTTTTGCGGGCCTCTTCTTCCTTGGCGCGTTCTTTTTCTTTTTTCTCAAGCTTGTCGGCCACGGCCTGCTGGATGGCCTTGGCGCGTGCGCTGGCGGCGTCTTCACCGCTGCCGCCCGAAGCTGCGGGATCGGCCGGCGCATCGTTATCGCCATAGGTTGCTTCAAGGTCGATAATATCACGCAGCAACATTTCGCCGTTTTCCAGCGCTTTGTGCCACGTCATAATAGCCTGAATGGTCAGCGGGCTTTCGCAAATGCCGCCGATCATCATTTCACGGCCGGCCTCGATACGCTTTGCGATGGCGATTTCGCCTTCGCGGCTGAGCAGTTCAACCGAACCCATTTCGCGCAAATACATACGCACGGGGTCGTCTGTGCGGCCCAGATCCGTTTCGGCAAGATTGCCGCCATCGGCATCTTCTTCGTCATCGCTCTCTTTGGAATCCAGAACGTCTTCTTCCGCATCGGCGTCTTCAATCAGGTTGACGCCAATATCCGACAGCGTCGCCATCGTTTCGTCAATCTGGTCAGATGTATATTCACCGGCAGGCAGCATCTTGTTCAGCTCGTCATACGTGACGTAGCCGCGTTCCTTGCCCTTGGCGATCAGTTTTTTAACAACCTTCGCCAGCGCACCGCCCTGAAGAGGAGAATCTTCTGCCTCTTCAACAACGGTTTCGGTTTCCTGATCTTCGTTTACTTTCGCGACCATCCGCGCATCCACTCCTGAATCGTTCTCAATAATCTATTGAACCGGCAGCCGGTTATACGGTGCCGTGTCCGCTTGAATTCTAGTTTCCCTGTCCGCGCGACTTCCCCCGTCCGCGGGCATAGGCATCGCGCCACCCCTGGCGCACAATATCGGGATCCTGACCGGGTTTTGCAAAACCCGCATGAACATACAGTGAAGAATCAAAGATTGCATCAAGTATCTTGCCGTGACCTTGCACAATAAGATGTTGTTTAACCGCCTGATCGTCAAGGTATATTTCACCTTCCAGCGCATCGGTCAAAAACCGCACCAATGCCTGCCGCAGGGCATCGTACTCCCCGTTGGGGATTTCCAGCATGCCAAATTCCTCTGCGAAGTCTTCATATAGCTCGGGATAGTTAATCATACAGGCCACAAGAACTTTTTCCCGTAGCAGCCGCGATGTACGTATCGGCTTGGCGGGCACATTCAGCGGGCGGTATGGCGTATGGATGCCGTGTGTCTGTTTTTTAAACATGCCGCCGCGGGCAAAACCCTGCCCCTGCGGGTTTTTACGACCAGATGTAAAACTTAAGAAAACTTCATTAATCTTTTGATTTATTTCATAAACAAAGAATTCCTGCACCGTCATATTGGAAATCAGACGGGCGCGTTTTTCAAGCGCGGCGCGGAACCCCGCCTTGTCTTCCGGCTGGGTAAAATTGCGGCCTTTGCTTTCCTCCGCCCACATCATATCGAAAATACCGATGGCGTTATCCAGCACCCGCTGCATGGCGGCTGCGCCCTCGTCCTTGATAAGACTGTCCGGATCGTGCTGTTCCGGCAGAAAGGCAAATTTTACAGAATGATCGGGCTTCAGGATGGGCAAAACCCTCTCCAAAGACCGTGCCGCGGCACGCTGCCCCGCGTTATCGCCATCGAAACACAGGATGGGCGCACGGCCATCTTCGGGCATGGCACGCCATAATTCTTCTATCTGGTTCTCTGTCAGGGCCGTGCCAAGGGGCGCAACGGCCGCGCGGAATCCCCCCTGCGCCAGGGCGATCACATCCATATAGCCCTCGACCACCACCACCGCGGCGCCATCGCCAATGGATTTCCGCGCCCGCGACAGGCCGTATAGCATCCGGCCTTTGTGGAAAATATCGCTTTCGGGGGAATTGATATATTTGGGTGCGGATTTATCCGGCGGGCCGCCGTGGCTTTCGGGCAGAACCCGCGCCCCAAAAGCCACCGTGCGCCCTTGAAAATCCTGCACAGGGAACATCACGCGCCCGCGAAAAAAGGGATAAACCTCCCCCTTCGTGCGCTGGGATTCACGGTAAAGACCGGCTTCCAGCATGGCCTCGACGGTATAGCCCGCCTGTTGCAGGCTTTGTTTCAATAAGACGTCTTCGGACGGCGCAAAGCCCAGCCTGAATGATTTGATCGTTTCTGTGGATAGCCCACGCGCCAGCAGGTATTCCAGTATTTTCTTGTTCTGCGGCGCGTATAATTGCGCTTCGTACCATTTGGCCGCGTGTTCCATCAGGTCGTAGAGCGACATCTGGCGCTGGAATTTCTTTTGCTCCGCCACTGTCGGTTTGGGCACCTGCATACCGGCAAGACCTGCCAGATGTTCCACCGCATCCATAAACGACATATTGTCATGACTCATCACAAACCCGACAACGTCGCCATGGGCGCCGCAGCCAAAGCAGTGATAGAACCCTTTTTGGTCATTCACGGTAAAGGAAGGCGTTTTTTCGCCATGGAACGGGCAGCATGCCTTGTGCTCGCGCCCGGCACGCGTCAATTTAATGCGCTTGCCCACAACATCGGACAGCGGCACGCGGGCGCGGATTTCTTCTAAAAAGGCCTTGGGCAGAGACATGATGCGCTGTTTTACAGGGTTTCGCCCCATGGCTTCAAGAACAACCCACGGGATTCAAGAACAAAACGGGCCGTTTATTTACCAGAAACGCACATCAAAGGGGTCAACCGGCTTCGGCCGGTGCGCGGGCGGGATCACGTCCGGCTGCGGTTCCACCCGCTGGATATGGGTGGAAAACTGGCGCTGGATATCCAGCATGGCGGTTTCGGTCGCCTGCAACGTTACCTGTATGCCGCCCGTTTCGGTCACAACGCTTTTGACATCGCTGACCAGTTTATCGCCGCTGTTTTTAACCATGGGCCAGCGTTTGATGGCGCGGACAAGGTCTTCCGCCCGCTCCTGCAACGTATCATCGCCGCGGCCGGCCAGCGTCAGGGTAAAGGGCAGTTTTTTGGCGTTGTCGCGATTGATTTCAGATTTTTGATTAAATTCAGGCTTCATTTGACTGATATTCCGATTTAATTTTTGTTTATGCGGGGCTTGATCTGCGCGGGCTTCATGACTTTCAAATCGCCCTCTAACCTCGATGTTTTCTTTTTAAACTCCAATTCATCCAATACGATATACCGCTCTATCTCGCGTATCAGATGAGGATTTTCACTTTCCTTCGCCATGGACAGCGGCGTGATGGACGGGTCGTATTTATGCGGCTTGTTCGGGTCCACGCCCGCGTGCCATAAAATTTCCACCAGATCCATCCGCCCCATCTGGCAGGCATGCAGCAAAGCCGTCGCGCCATCACGGTTGTATATGTTTACATCCAGCGTTTTGTCCTGCGCGCGCGTGGGCAATTTTTCGCCCAGTTTTTGGCGGTTGCCGTCTTTGACGTATTCAATGATGTTGAACATTTCGGCGGCGCGCACGACTTCGTACAAAATACTATCCGCATCGCTATCGCCTGCGCGGTTGCCCATGACGCCGCGGTCAGTCGCCATCAAATCGCTGATGTCTTTTTTCTGCGCGGTATCATAACTGGTGCTGAGCGGATCAGCCCCCGCAGCCAGCAGCAGTTTGACCAGCGGCAAAGGTGCCGCCGTTTCCACCGCCACGCGCAAAGGCGTTTTGCCGCCCACGCCGGTCAAATTCACATCGGCCCGTGATTGCAGCAAAAATTCAACCATTGCAAAATCATTACGGGAAACGGCAAGTGTGAGCAGCGTGTCATCCCCCTCGTCCCCCGAATTAACGGATACGCCACCCGCCAGCAAACGCCCCAGCGTATCCACGCATCCGGTTGATACGGCGGCGAAGGCCTGCATCTGCAGACTGCTGGTTAATTCGGCGCGCAAAGGCGCAATGTTGCAAAGGTTTGTGGGCATGGCCCTGCACCCGCTTCAAAACAAAAATAAGATTGAAAGCAAGGCTATCCCCTTGCTATCCGCTTGTCAACGCTTATGAAAATGCAGGGTTTTTACGGGATTTAAGCCGTCAGGCGTTCTTTGACCAGACCGCTGACTTTGGCAAAATCAACTTGCCCCGTGTATTTGGATTTCATTTCGGCAATGACCTTGCCCATGTCTTTGATCCCCGCCGCACCCACGGCCGCAATGGCGGCATCAATGGCGGCTTTGACTTCCGCTTCGGACAATTGCGCGGGCAGGAATGTTTCGATAACGCGGATTTCAGATGCCTCGCGCGCTGCAAGCTCCAGCCTGCCGCCTTGTTCGTACATCTTGATGGATTCATGACGCTGCTTGATCATGGATTGCAGCATGGACAAAATTTCGTCTTCGCCAATACCATCCCAATTGCCTTTGCCACGCGCGGCAATGTCGCGGTCTTTCATGGCGGCGATGATTAACCGTAATGTAGAAACGGCGATTTCATCTTTGGCATGGAGGGATTGTTTAAGCTGGTCTTGAAACCGCGTTCTGAGCATGTGTTTTCCTGCTTTTCATCTGGCGTATTGAAGTGATTGTATGCTATTCCAAGCAGGATCTAATTACAACACAGCAAACGTCAGGGAAATCATGTTGTCAAAGCAGCACTCCCCGAACCTGAATGCCGCCCTTCTTCTGGCTGACGGCAGTGTTTTCAGGGGGAAAGGCATCGGCGCGCCCGGTATGACAGGCGGCGAAATATGCTTTAATACCGCCATGACGGGGTATCAGGAAATTCTGACCGATCCCTCCTATGCCGGTCAAATCATCACCTTCACCTTTCCGCACATCGGCAATACCGGCGCCAACCGCACAGATCTGGAATCTGAATCCCCCTTTGCCCGCGGTTTGATTTTACGCACAGACATTACCGCACCCTCCAACTACCGCGCCGAAGAGGACTTCGCCGCATGGCTGGCGCGTGGCAACCTGACGGGGATTTGCGGTATCGACACCCGCGCCCTGACCCGCCATTTGCGTGACAAGGGTGCACAGAACGGCGTCATTTGCTTCACCCCCGACCAAACACCCGACATCGCCGCTATGCAGGAATACCTGCACGCCCTGCCCGATATGAACGGACAAGACATGGCGCGCATGGTTTCCTGCGCTGATATATATGCCTACACCGATATATATCATGACCCGCTGGATAACGGCACCGTCGTCCCCGCAGCGCATGCCCATGTCGTTGTGATTGATTACGGCGTGAAGCGCCATATTTTGCGCAGTCTGGCGCGGCAGGGGTTGCGTTTGACGGTTGTTCCCTGCACCACAGGATTTGACGCCATCATGGCCCTGCGCCCCGATGGCGTTTTCCTGTCAAACGGCCCCGGCGACCCGGCGGCCACAGGCGTTTATGCTGTGCCGGTTATTCAATCGCTGCTGCAAACGGGTATGCCTGTCTTTGGTATCTGCCTCGGGCATCAATTGCTGGCGCTGGCGCTGGGCGGTCAAACGCGCAAGCTGCCCTTTGGCCACCGCGGCGGTAACCACCCTGTCAAAGACCTTGAAACCGGCATGGTTGAAATCACCAGCCAGAACCACGGTTTCCACGTCATCCCCGAAAGCCTGCCCGACAGCGCGGAAATCACGCACCAAAGTTTGTTTGACGGCACCAACGAAGGCCTGCGCGTCAAAGGCCGCCCCGTGTTTTCCGTGCAATACCATCCGGAAGCATCACCGGGCCCGCATGACAGCCATTATCTTTTCGAACGCTTCGCGCAAAACCTGCGCCAAAGTGCAAGGCAGGCCGCCTGATGCCGGAAACAGCGGCAACATTGCAACAGAAAATTCCCGCCGCCGGACGTGGTCAGGCATGGATTGTCCTGCTGTTTTCCTTTGCCCTGTTCCTGTCTGCCGCTGCCATGTTCATGATGCAGCCCATGATGGGCAAAATGCTCCTGCCACGCATTGGCGGCACGCCTGCCGGATGGATCACCGCGGTCGCGTTTTTCCAGCTCATGCTTTTGCTTGGCTATCTTTTTGCGCATGGCATGGCGCGTTTTTCCCCGCGCAGCCACGGGCTTGGCTATCTGGCCTTGCTTATCATCGGGGCAACCGTTCTGCCCCTGTCCCTGCCCACGGACATCAATGCCGCGCATATTAATGCGGGCGGCGTTTTCATGTTGCTGCTGGCGTCCGCCGGTCTGCCTTTCATCGCCCTGTCGGCCACAGCGGCCACGTTGCAACGCTTGTTCCTGACCACCGGACATGCACAGGCAAGCGACCCCTATTTCCTTTACGCCGCCAGCAATCTGGGCAGTTTTGCGGGACTGCTGCTCTATCCCGTTGCGGTGGAGCCCTTCACCACGCTGGATACACAGGCAGAGGCATGGTTTTACGCCTATGGTCTTTTGGGTATTTGCGCCGCCGGTTGCCTGATTGCCGGTATGAAAAAAACGCAAGCGCAAATAGAAACCGCACAAACCATGCCCGCAGGCAAAGACATGCTGCGCTGGGGCTGGCTGGCCTTTATCCCCTCGGCTTTGCTACTGGCCGTCACCACGCATATTGTGACTGATATTATATCCGCGCCCTTAATCTGGGTTTTGCCGCTGGCGGCCTATTTGCTGACTTTTGTCATGGCTTTCAGCCGCCGGCAAATTATTCCCGCCGTATTTTTGCAAAAAATTACCCCCGCCGTTATCGCTTTTGCCTTTGCCCACACATTAATGATGGGCGGGTATTTGAGTAAATCCATCGCCATCATGGCCTTGCATCTTTTCAGTTTTTCCGTGATTGCGCTTTATTGCCATCAACGTCTGGCAACGGCACGGCCGCCGGCATCGCACCTGACGGCTTTTTATCTCATGATCGCCCTTGGCGGCGCATTGGGCGGCGCATTGAATGCATTTGCCGCGCCGATGCTGCTGAACACGCTGGCCGAATATCCCGTTTTGCTCATGGCCGCAGCATTGGCTGCGTGGCCTTTCCGTGGCGCCTTCACAGGCAAAAAAATACGCATTGCCTTTTTTATGATTTGCGCCACTGCCGTTGTGTTGCTTTTTATGGTCAAAGACCCCTTTGCCACCAGCACAACCATCATGCTTCTTTTGGCCATGGCCTCTTTTGCCCTCTCTTATCCGCGCGGGCTGGTTGTATTGGCTCTTGTATTCTTTGCAGTCGGAAAAGGATTTTACAAACAGGAAGACGTCATCCTGTCCGAACGTAATTTTTTTGGTGTTTTGCGGGTTGTCGAAACAACAACACAGGACAGCGCGGGCAATGATTACCGCCTGCGCAAATTCATGCATGGCACCACCCTGCACGGGTTTCAGGT
>JAVEWI010000292.1:0-3015 GCA_034004625.1 Bdellovibrionales bacterium | reverse complement strand
CCAATTTGGGTTGCAACATGGCCAGCTGCAATACTTCGTTGCGTTTTTTCTCGCCACCCGAAAAACCGACATTGACGCCGCGTTTCAGCATCTCGGCATCCATGCAAAGTTCGGTCAGTTTTTGTTTTTGCAGTTTCAGGAAACTGGCGGGGTCGAGTTCTTTTTCACCCTTCGCCTTGCGGATGGCGTTCAGCGCCGTTTTCAAAAACGTGGTCGTGGTCACGCCCGGAATTTCCACCGGATACTGGAAAGCCAGAAACATGCCGAGCGCCGCGCGTTCTTCCGGGTCCATCTCGCTGATGTCTTCGCCCATAAATTCCATGCTGCCGCCGGTGACGTCATATCCGTCGCGGCCCGCCAGAACATAAGACAGGGTGGATTTACCCGAACCGTTCGGGCCCATGATGGCATGCACCTTGCCCGGCTGGATTTCAAGAGACAGGCCTTTCAGCACTTCACGGTCCGCCACAGTGGCGCGCAGGTTTTCAATCTTAAGCATTATCCGACACTTCCTTCCAAAGAAATCGCGACGAGTTTTTGCGCTTCCACCGCAAATTCCATCGGCAAATGTTGCAGCACTTCGCGGCAGAAACCGTTGACGATGAGGGTCAAGGCCTCTTCATCAGGAATGCCGCGCGAACGGCAGTAAAACAGCTGGTCTTCGCTGACCTTTGACGTGGTCGCTTCATGCTCCAGCGTCGCGCTCGGGCTGCGGTTTTCGATATAGGGCACAGTATGCGCCCCGCAATTATGGCCGATCAGCAGGCTGTCGCATTGCGTATAGTTACGCGCGTTTTCCGCCTTGGCCGACATACGCACAAGCCCGCGGTAGGTATTGTCGGACTTGCCGGCCGAAATCCCCTTGGACACAATGCGCGATTTGGTGTTTTTGCCGATGTGGATCATCTTGGTCCCTGTATCGGCCTGCTGGTGGTTATTGGTGATGGCAACGGAATAAAATTCGCCCACGCTGTCATCGCCCAGCAAAACGCAGGACGGATATTTCCACGTAATGGCGGAACCGGTTTCCACCTGCGTCCATGAAATTTTGGAACGCTTGCCTTTGCAAATGCCGCGCTTGGTCACAAAGTTGTAAATACCGCCGCGGCCTTCTTCATCGCCGGGGTACCAGTTTTGCACCGTGGAATATTTAATTTCCGCATCATCCATGGCAATCAGCTCAACTACCGCCGCATGCATCTGGTTTTCATCACGCTTGGGCGCGGTGCATCCTTCCAGATAGGAAACGTAAGAGCCCTTTTCGGCCACGATCAACGTGCGTTCAAACTGTCCCGTTTTCGCTTCGTTGATGCGGAAATAGGTGGACAGTTCCATCGGGCAACGGACGCCTTCGGGAATATAAACGAACGTGCCATCGGTAAAGACCGCCGCGTTCAAACAGGCATGTTTGTTATCGGTATGGGGCACAACGCTGCCCATGTATTTTTTAATCAGGTCGGGGTAATCACGCACCGCTTCGGAGATGGAGCAGAAAATCACGCCCGCGCTATGCAATTTTTCGCGGAAAGTCGTGACAACCGATACGCTGTCAAAAACCGCATCAACCGCAACACCCGCCAGCATTTCCTGTTCACGCAGCGGAATGCCGAGTTTTTTATAGGTTTCGAGCAGTTTCGGGTCAACTTCGTCCAGGCTTTTGGGACGGTCGATGTTTTTGGGCGCGGCGTAATAATAGGCGTCCTGATAATCAATATCGGGAATGCGCAATTTTGCCCATTGCGGTTCCGGCATGGTCAGCCAATGGCGATAGGCCTTCAGGCGCAGATCCAGCATCCATTCAGGCTCGCCCTTTTTGGCGGAAATCAGACGGATGATGTCTTCGTTCAACCCCTTGGGCGCCAAATCCATTTCGATGTCGGTCACAAAACCGGCTTCGTATTTACCTTCCAGCTCGGCAACGGTCTGGCGTGTTTCACTTGATATTGACATGAGTCTCGCTTTCCGTGATCTGGAGCAAATGGGCCGTGTTGCCGCATCCGGCGGAACGCGCCATGTCGGACAGGCGCACAGCCTGCAAAGCCGCGCGAATGGCGTGGTTAACCGGTGTCCATTTCCCCTTGGCGGGGCATTTGGGTTGGGCGCGGCAGCTCTCGCTTTCGCCGACGCAGGAAACGATGGCGATCGGGCCGTCCAGCGCCTCGATCACATCGCAAATAGAAATTTGATCCGCAGCACCCGCAAGGCGATAACCGCCCGCCGCGCCGCGTACGGATTCAACCAGTTTTTTGCGTGCGAGTTTTTTCAGGACTTTGGCAACAGTCGGTTCGGGAATGCTGGTGCGTTCCGCCAGTTGATGCGCGCTGCGTGCGGCGCCATTGCCTTCACGCGACAGCTGCACCATCACCGCGACGGCGTAATCTGTTAATTTACCGAGTTTGATCATACTGCCTCTCCTGCCCCTATTGCACCTGCGCAATAGAGAACCTTTTCAGTCCGCTTTAATATTGGATTTTTTATATGTTTTTCAACAAAAATCGTACCGGAACATACCTGAATCAGGCTTTGGCACCAAGAAAAATCACGCCGCATTGTGGTACATAAATACCACAATGCACAGCCGTTCAATAAACCGCTGATATTGCTTTATTTTACTTATACTTTCCCGTTATGGGGGCATAAGCAGGCCTTATCCCCGCACCTGTTCTTTGGTGGCCAGGAAACGGATGTCGGGCCAATTTTCGACCGATGTATCCAGATGCCAGCCGTTACGCGCCAAAAATACCGACTGGTTGTCGTGATCTTCGGCAATATTGGGCAGATTCTGGTCGATAAATTGTTCCAGCTTGTCGTTCTTGTCGCTTTCCAGCCAGCGCGCGGTATGCAGCGCCGCCTGTTCAAACCGCACGGGCAAATTGTATTCGGTGCGGATACGGTCTGCCAGAATGTCAAACTGCAAAGGCCCGACAACGCCGACAACCCAGCTGGAATCCATGCGGGGTTTAAATACGCGCGCCGCGCCCTCTTCCGCCAATTGCAGCAACGCTTCACCCAGAT
>JAVEWI010000291.1:0-3020 GCA_034004625.1 Bdellovibrionales bacterium | reverse complement strand
ACGCACGACGCTGGACGTGACGCTGCAAAAACTGGCCGAAGAAAAAGTCGATGCGCATGTCGCGGCCCTGACGCCCGAGAATAAAGCTATGCAGGCAGCCGTAGTGACCTTGGCAAAAGACGGCGCGGTTCTGGCCATGATTGGCGGTACGGATTACACCGAAAGCCAGTTTAACCGTGCGACATTGGCGCAGCGGCAACCGGGCTCTGCTTTTAAACCCGCCGTTTTCCTTGCCGCGCTGGAAGCGGGATATGACCCGGATACATTGGTCGAAGACGCGCCGATCACCACCGGAAAATACCGTCCTAAAAATTACGATGGCAAATATTTCGGGCAAGTGACATTGACCGATGCGCTGGCATTGTCGATGAATACCGCAACTATCCGTTTGCTGGAAACGGTGGGTGTTGCAAAACTGATTGATGTATCCCGCCGTTTGGGGTTCACGCAAAAAGTCGCGCCGGAACTTGCGTCCGGCCTTGGTGCCAGCGAAACCACCTTGATCGAACTGACAAATGCCTATGCCGTGATTGCCAATGGCGGGCATGCCATCTGGCCCTATGCTGTTTTGTCGGTCGAGGATTCAAAAGGCGCTGTTCTTTATCACCACACGCAGGTCAGTGCGGCGCGTTTGTTTACTCCGGGTGATATCCGCAAGCTCGACAGCATGCTGGTGCAGGTTGTGGCGCGCGGTACAGGGCAGGCCGCGCAGCTGAGCCATGGCCATGTCGCGGGCAAAACCGGTACATCGCAAAATTATCGCGACGCGTGGTTTGTGGGTTATACCGACCGTCTGGTGACCGGCGTCTGGATGGGCAATGACGATAACACGGCAATGCCCCGTGTGTCAGGCGGCGGCTACCCCGCCCGCTTGTGGCGCAGCTATATGGAGCCTGCGACGCAGGAAAATATTCCTGTTTTCACGCCCGAGCTTTATCGCAGCGGCCCTGCATCCACGGGTAGCGACAGTTTCTCCGATATGTTGGGGCGTTTGTTTGGCGGCGGCACCACGGCAACGCCATCCGGCGCAGGTGGCAATTTGCGTGACCGGTTCAAGGGGGATAACAACCGCCCTTCCTATAACCGCTGATCCTGTCTTGTCCGGTTTTAACCGGCGTCGTTTTCATCGGTGATATTTGAGGCTGCGGCTGTTCTGGCAGGCACATGCGCACGGGCGATGGCATCCACGCGTTCGTTTTCTACATGGCCCGCGTGGCCTTTGACCCAGATCCATTTCACGTCATGTTTTTGCAGCTGGGCGTCGATTTCTTCCCACAGGTCGCGGTTTTTCACTTCTTTTTTATCCGCTGTGCGCCATCCGTTGCGTTTCCAGTTGTGCATGTATTTTGTCACGCCGTCCATCACGTATTTGCTGTCCGTGTGCAGGGTAACGCGGCAAGGTTGGCTGAGTGCGCGCAAGCCCTCGATCACGGCGGTCATTTCCATGCGGTTATTGGTGGTTTCTTCTGCGCCGCCGCCGAGTTCTTTTTCATGCGCGCCATAACGCAGCAAGGCGCCCCATCCGCCTGGGCCCGGATTGCCGCTGCACGCGCCGTCTGTGAAAAGATCAACCTGTTTGTTCATGGCGCAAATCCATATGCCGCGGCATTTTGCGCGGATTGATGGAAACGCATGATGCGCACATGTTCCATCGGGTCTTTGGGTGTGACCAAGGCGTCGGGCGCGGTATTGAAACTATCATACATGCGCGTGGCCACAATGCGCAGCGCAGCCGCCTGTCCCATGGCGGGCAGCGCCGCGATTTCATCCGCCGACAAAGGCCGCACCGCGTGATAGGCCGCCAGCAGCGCGGCGGATTTTGCCGTATCCAGATGGCCTGATTTATCAAAACACCACGGGTTCAACGTCAGCATCAGGTCATAGGCGAAAATTTCGGTGCAGGCGAAATAAAAATCAATCACACCGCTGAGCGCATCGCCGCTGAAAAAAACATTATCAGGGAACAGGTCTGCATGGACGCAGCCCTGCGGCAAATTTTGCGGCCATGTCTGCGCGGTTTGTGTCAGAGCGTTTTGCAATTCCTGATATAATCCGGTTTCACATTTTTCCGCATGGCTGGCGCTGGCCGTAATCAAATCGCGCCATGCTGTTATGCCCATGGTGTTTGCACGGGTCTGCGCAAAATCGGCGGCGGCCAGATGCATCCGCGCCAATGTTTCCCCCAGCGCCGCGCAATGCGCGGGCGTGATGTCACGCAGCGATGCACCATGCAAAAACGTTGTGATGATGGCGGGTTTACCGGCCAGCGTGAAAATCTCCGCGCCGGATTTTGTTTTTTCGGCGGCAGGACAATTAATGCCGGCCTGTTTCAAATGTGCCATATACGACAGATAAAACGGCAGGTCGGCACGGTTCACGCGTTTTTCAAACAGGGTCAGGATATAGCGGCCCTGCGTGGTGTGCAGGTGGTAATTGCTGTTTTCGACGCCGTCCGCGATGCCTTCGAGTTTTTGCAACGCGCCGATATTAAAATCGTCGAGCGCGTTTTGCAGGTCTTTTTCATCAATGCGGGTATAAACAGCCATGGGCCGAGATTAATCCGCAAAAAAGCGAAAGGGAATCATAAAATGATTCCCTTTGCGAAGTACTTGGTATGAACGTCCTGAAAATCAGGGGCGCCAGTGCATGCCCGTATGGCGGCGTGGTGCGGATGGCGGCTCTCTGCCGCTGCTGGCTGCGGGAGCAAAGGGGAAAGCGGTTGTTTTGCTGTCCATCACTGTGACGCGGCCGTTTTCGCCGATGCGACCCATCATATGCTGCGGGCTTTGTTTTTCCACAACTTCGATCTGGCCTTCTTCGCCGGTGAAATTGATCCGGATGCTTTTGTCTTGCGGGTGGCTGGATTGTATTTCCACCGCCGCGCGCGCGCCATTGCCGCCGATTTTAAACGGATGGGCGCTGTTGATTTTTTCGATCTCGTACATCTAGTCCGCAACAGCGACTTTGCGGGTATAGGGATCGGGGTTGAACGGCTGGTCGCCCGCTTCCATGACGGCGCG
>JAVEWI010000290.1:0-3024 GCA_034004625.1 Bdellovibrionales bacterium | reverse complement strand
GCCCCAACATGGCGGGTAAATCGACTTTTCTGCGTCAAAACGCACTTATCGCACTGATGGCGCAGATGGGGTCTTTTGTGCCCGCAACAGCCGCCCATATCGGCGCGGTGGACAGGCTTTTCAGCCGTGTCGGCGCGGCGGATGATCTGGCCCGCGGCCGTTCGACATTCATGGTGGAAATGGTGGAAACCGCCACCATTTTGCATCAGGCCACGGCGCGGTCTTTGGTTATTCTGGATGAAATCGGGCGCGGCACAGCGACTTACGACGGCCTTTCCATCGCATGGGCCTGCCTTGAACATTTGCATGACGCCAATACATGCCGCGCGCTTTTCGCCACGCATTACCACGAATTGACGTCATTGACCGAAAGATTGAAACACCTGTCGTGTCACACCATGCGCGTGCGTGAATGGCAGGATAATATCGTATTCCTGCACGAAGTTGCCCCCGGCACCGCCGATAGGTCTTATGGCGTGCATGTGGCCAAACTGGCCGGATTGCCGCCCGCGGTGATCAGCCGTGCGGAACAGGTATTGGAAATCCTTGAAAGCGCGAAAAACCCGATGGACACAGGCAAAACCATGGGCGACCTGCCGCTGTTCAGCGCGCCGCCCAAAACACCCGCCGCCCCCAAAACATCCGCGGTTGAAGACGCGCTGAAATCCATCGACCCCGACAGCATGTCGCCCAAAGAAGCGCTCGATGCCCTCTATGCCCTGAAATCAAAACTGCCCCCGAAAAATTGAGCCGCGCATCATGACACAAGCAAACACCATTATCCAAATCAGCACCTATGACCGCGACAATCTCGACCGTCTGTCGGCAGGTACAGGGCATAGCACGTCTGAAGCTTTTCACATCGCCATGGCGTTTTGTGACAAGGCCGTGGATTATATGCGCGAAGGATATAGGGTTTCCGCGCGGTATGAAACATCCTATGCCAGCCATACATCGAATACATTTTCGCCGCATCGCGTGGCGCAGCTGATCAATAACCGCCGCAGCGATGTGGAACAGCAAGACACCGTCCTGCCTCTGTACCGCACAACGGCGGACAGGCTGGAAAACATCAAGGATTTTTTAAAAATCCAATCCGATACGCTGGCCGTTGCCTTCGCGCTTGAATTCGCGCGGGAGGCTTTTGAAGTGACGCACAGCGCCAATAACGGCAAAAAAGCGACGATTTTTTTCAGCACCGATAACCGCCCGGGCGGCAAAGGCTATTTGCTGTCCACCAAACATCCGTATAACGCGAATTTCGGCAATAGTTTCCGCCGCGCGGCCCGCCGCAGCAAACAGGCCATGGGAAAATTGAATCCCTTCGCCCGCAAAGCAGCCCCCGCGCCCGCCGCCCTGCCCGCACCGCAAGCGCCGGCAGCAACGCCGGAACCCTCCGCACAAACCCCCGCACCTATGCAGGAAATTCAATTACTGCATCCGGTCAGTTTCAAAAAACGCGGCGGTAAAAACGACGGGTTTGATCTTTAATTCGGAAAGCCAAAGCCCCGCGCATCATTTACGGCTTGCGGTTTGGCGGCCTGCGCACCGATGATGGCGGTTTTAACACGGAAATATCCTGCTGCAATATATGCGCCAGCCTGCCGGGCTGCGCATCCGGCTTGACCGGAAACATCGTGGCGGCGTTAAACACGCGGCGCAGGCTGGTTGTTGTATTGCCTTGCTGGCGCGTCAGGGATAATTCCACTTTGGTATGCGGTTTGCCGCGCAAAGGATCCGGCGTGACTTCGTATCTGTCCACGCGCCAGACGCCGTTATATTTCTGCATATCCGATTGCGTTTCGCGCCAGAAAAGCTCCACCCCCGGGCGGATAAAATCCGGCGCGCGGCCATGCACTTCACGCACACGCTGCGCATCGTATTCAAAAATATCGCCGGATTTGGTCTGGATCACCAGAATTTCAGGCAGGCTGAAATCCTTTGCCTTGCGCACCATACAAAAATCGCGGATGACGTGTTCTGTACCGTCCACCTCGATCAACCCGCCGCGGTAAATGAAATCTGGAATGTCTTCCGGTTTCATGGCGGGGATTTACGGTTTGAAACGCTGGTTCGCGCTGCGGCGAGGCGACATGCCGCTTTGGGGCGGCATATATCCGTCATCGTCATTGGCAGGCGGTTTATTGCCGCCGAATTGCGGCGGATTAGCGCCGGGCGCGGTATAATGCGGCGCGTATTCTTTTTCAATCGACGTGTAATAAAGCTTCAGCGAACGGATTTGCGTATCCGTCACATCTTTCCATTTCGCGCGGCCGGAACCGCGTTCGTGTTCGATCTGCTCCAGCTCCTTGCGTGCCTTGGCCAGTGTCATATAGGGCGCGTTCAGGTCAGGGTTCAGCAAACGGGATGCGATATGTTTGCGCATCAAATCCTGTTTTTCGGCGCTCAGTTCTTCCGGCGCCGTTTCATACACGATACGCCCCGCGAATTTGGCAAAACGGCGGATGTAGGGTTCCGTTTTCAATTCTTCTTCGAATTTTTGCGGGAATTCCGTCACCATTTTCGCGGCGTCGGCCCACGAGGTCGTATGATTGAAATCTTTCAACCACTGGGTCACTTTTGCTTTTACCGGCGCGGAAATGTCGGTGTCGATCAAGGTTTCGGGCAGATGCGGTCTGACCGGTTTGACGGCGGTATCGCGCACTTGCGCGGCGGCTTCGGATATACGTTTGGCAAAATCGGGGTCCGCCTTGATGATATCCGCGCGCTGCTGCGCCACTTTATCGTCAAATTTTGCGGGAATAACGCGGTCGGACATATCCATGGACATCAAAATCGGCTGCCCGTCTTTGGGAGCGTGGCGGAACGGATGGTATTTCGCGTTTTGCGGTTTCAGGCAATCGGCCAATTCATCGACAGACATATTCATGTATTTCGCGGGGTCTGTGCCCAGATCAAACATGATTTCGGTCGCATCGCCATCGCGCGTGGCGATGTTGGTCACCACGGCGGATTTTACCTTGCCGTAGGCCATATATGAATGCGTGAAGATTTTGTTTTGGG
>JAVEWI010000289.1:0-3048 GCA_034004625.1 Bdellovibrionales bacterium | reverse complement strand
GCGGCAGAAAACGCACGCCTGAAAGGCGAAATGGAAGCGTTGGAAAAGGTTTCTATCAAAAAGACCTGCGGCATCAAATTCCCAGAACCGCCCAAGCCGCCAGAGCCGCCACAAACGCGCCAGAGAAATACTTTCCAGCAATAAGCTGGGAGCGATATAAAAAAAGACGGACAAGATTTTGTCCGTCTTTTTTTATGGCCGGCAGCCTCTTTCCAGAACATTTACTGACTGGGGCAAAAAAGCCTTTCTGTCATAAAAAACTGTGTTAGGCTTTTGGTCGTTCGTTCAAAACGTAACAAGAAACTGCCGCCTTGCATGAATATTATACATGCAGGCAAGGCAGGCGGGTTTTGAAACGGCAGCGGCAAGGCGGGTGTGTACGTCTTGAACCAGCGGTGCATATTTATATGTGCCGGAACCGCTTCGGGGACCGATGCAACAAAAGCCCGACCAGAACCCAAAAACAATGCAGCCGCAGGACAATTTGCCGCGGTGGGATTTGTCGGCCCTGTTTCCGGGCAAGGATTCTCCTGAATTTCAAAACGCCTTGGCCGCGATTGACCGCGATGTCAAAAAATTCGCCCATGATTGGCAGGGCCAGATTGCAAAGGCAGATGGCGCGGCGATCGGCACCGCCATTGCACAATACGAAACATTGCAGGAAAACATCGCGCGGGTTGAAACCTATGTTTCCCTGTTGCGCGCGGCGGATAATGGCGATGATGCTTTTGCCGCCAAAATAAATGACCGCCTGCGCGATTCCGTGCAGGGGCTTTTGTTTTTTACGCTGGAAATAAACCGTATTCCCGAACCGGCTTTATTGCAAAAAATTGCGGCGCCGGCATTGGCGCATTACGCGCCGTGGGTGGCGGGTTTGCGCGAAAGCCGCCCGCATCAACTGGATGACGAAGCCGAAAAATACCGCCATTTAAAAGAAGGCGTTGCCGAAGATGCCTGGCGCAGGTTATTTGACCTGACGATGCAGGGGCTGCGATTTGATCTGGATGGCGAAAAACTGACCGAAGCGGAAACGCTGCATATCGTGGATAACGACCGAGACCCCGCCCGCCGCCGCCGCGCATGGGAAGCTTTTGCAAAAGGTCTGAAAGAGAACATCGGCAGTTTCGCGCTCATTACCAATACGCTGGCGGGGCTCAAAGCCGCCGAAGACACGCAGCGTCATTTTGAAAAACCCGAAGACAGCCGCCATCTTGAAAACCATATCGACCGCGATACGGTTGCGGCGCTGGGCGCGGCGGTGAAATCGTCGCATGCCAAAACATCGCATAAATATTACGCGTGGAAAGCCAAGAAAAACGGCACCGCCCGTTTGCATCCGGCCGACCGCAATGCGCCATTGCCCGATGCTGCGCAAAAATATATTCCGTGGGATGAAGCGAAAGAAATCGTCTTGGCTGCTTTTGCCAAATTATCGCCGGAGATGGAAAAAATCGGCCGCCGCTTTTTTGATGAAGGCTGGATAGACGCTGAACCGCGTGCAGGCAAAGACAGCGGCGCGTTTTCGCACCCCGCCGTCCCGTCCGCGCATCCTTATATTTTGATGAATTATTTTGGCACCACGGGCGACGTCATGACTTTGGCGCATGAACTGGGCCATGGCATTCATCAGGTATTGGCGGCGAAGCAGGGGCATTTGATGGCGGATACGCCGCTGACGCTGGCGGAAACGGCGAGTGTATTTGGCGAAATGCTGGTCTTCCGCGCGCTGCTTGACCGTGAAGAAGATCCTTCCACCCGCCGCGCCATGATTGCCGAAAAAGTCGAAGGCATGCTGAACACCGTCGTGCGCCAAACGGCGTTTTTCGGGTTTGAACAAAAACTGCACGGTGAATACCGCGAAAAAGGCGAATTGTCGCCGGAGCGTCTGGGCGATATCTGGCGCGAATCCATGCGCGAAAGCCTTGGCCCCGCCGTGAATATGGATGTGGAGGGGGCGCAGCATTTCTGGGCCTATGTCCCGCATTTTATTCATACGCCGTTTTACGTTTACGCCTATGCCTTTGGCGATTGTCTGGTTAATACGCTCTATGCGGCTTATGAATCCGCGCCGGATAAAAATGATTTCGCCGCGAAATATACGGATATGCTGGCCGCAGGCGGCAGCAAAAGCCACGATGCCATTCTGGCGCCTTTCGGTTTTGACATGCATGACCCTGCGTTCTGGCGCAAGGGTTTGGGTGTGATTGAAAAATACGTGGATGAACTGGTGACGCTGGATGCGAAAATAGAACAGGCCGCGCGCGCGGAAAAAGACATCAAAGCCGCCGGCCGCGTACTGACCGACAAACAGCAAGGCACGAATGATAACGCGCCCAAGGCCGCTTTTAAAAAAGCAGCCAATAACGGGCAGCCTAAACAGCAGGCCAAACAATCCAAAAAACCGGCCCCGCCCAAAAACGGCGGCGGCGCGGGAGGTGCCGGATGAAACAAGACCCCCGTCACCCGGCCGCACCCAAAAAAGAAACCGGCGCAAAACGCCTGCAGGATGATTTTAACCGTGCGCGTAAATCCGCGAACGATAATAAACCGGCGGCAGATGATTTTGACATGCCGCGCTGGGACGTGTGGACGCTTTATAGCGGGCCGGATGCGCCGGAGCTCAAGGCAGACCTCGCCCATATCGATCAGCTTTGCGATGATTTTGCCGAGGCCTATAACGGCGCGCTTGAATGGTTGCCGGGGCGCGAATTGGGGCAGGCCGTTAAAATTTACGAACAGATCGAAGAGCTGCGCCACCGCATCAGCTGCTATGTGCTGCTGATGGAATCCGATGACGTGGCGAATTTTGCGCGTCTGGGCGATATCAATAAATGGTTGCAGGAAAGCGGCGGCAAAATCGGATTTTTCGAAGCCGAACTTGCCACCATGAAAGAACAAACATTGATGCCCAAATTGGCCGCGCCGGAATTTGCGGCCTATGCGCCGTGGATTGCATCGCTGCGCGCCCGCGAAAGCCAGTCCGTGCCGGATGCCGTTGCGGGATTGTCGGTTGATTTCGCCAGTGCCAGCCGTGTTGGATGGAGCCGT
>JAVEWI010000288.1:0-3051 GCA_034004625.1 Bdellovibrionales bacterium | reverse complement strand
ATGCAGGACCTGCGCGGCATGGGCGCCAGCAATGCGGTGTTCCAGCGTTTGAAAGTACCCACGCAGCGCCGCGTCATCATGGAAGCCGCGCGGATATATCAGGAAAAATACGGCGATGAAAACGGGCGCGTGCCCGCGACATTCCAGGTCATTTATGCGATAGGCTGGAGCCCGCATGAAAGCCAGCAACAACCGCTCAAACCCGGATCTGCTGTTGTGCGTCTTGCCGATATGTTGAAAACCGAAGAAATCAAAACCGACGATACCGCCAAACCGTAAAGACTTGTCTGCGCCGCGCTGCCCTGCGGAGCGCGTATTCTTATATATTATATAAGGGAGCGGGATTTACGCGCTGCGCACTGCGGTCATCAAATAATTGACGTCCAGATCCGTTTCGCTCAACCGGAATTTCGACCGGATGGGGTCGTAAATCAATCCGGTAATATCCGTGACATCCATTCCCGCAGTCATCAGCGGCGCAGCGACTTCGGACGGTTTCATGAATTTGCGCCAGTCATGCGTGCCCGCCGGCAACCAGCGCAGCACATATTCCGCCATGCCGATGCCCAGAATAAATGATTTGGCCGTGCGGTTCAGCGTGGAGACAATCAAGAGCCCCCCGGGGCGCACCAGTGCGGCGCAGGATGCCAAAAACAAATCCGTATCCGCCACATGTTCGACCACTTCCAATGCTGTCACAATGTCGAATTGCGCGCCGCTTGCGACCAGTTCTTCAGCCGTGGTGGCGCGGTAATCAATTTTTAACCCTGACATTTCCGCATGGGCGCGGGCGGCGGCAATGTTTTCCGCGCCTGCATCAACGCCTGTAACCTGTGCCCCCATACGGGCGAGGGGTTCGGCAACGATTCCCCCCCCGCAACCGATGTCGGCGGCGCTCAAACCGGACAGTGCGCCCAGTTTTTCGGCATCCAGGCCGAAGTGTGCGCAGGCCGCGCGGCGGATGTAATCGAGTCTGACGGGGTTCAAACGGTGCAAAGGCTTCATCGGCCCCGATTCATCCCACCATTTCGCCCCCAGCTGTTCGAACTGCGCGAGGTCATTTTCATCAACCGTGCGGCGATTTGAAAATTTTTTTGATTTTTTTTCAGCCATTTTTGCCTCGCAAGCGGGATTTTACACATCTGGTTTTAAAGGGTTTTTTGGAAAATGCAACCCTTCCTTAATGCGGGTTAATGGGGGGTTAATGCCATAATTCATTTCCTTAACTTATTTTTCATAGACGAAACGTAGTCTGGCTTCAAGGGGAACAAACAACGGTACTTGGGGGAGATAAAAATGGCACTGGGTTTCAATTCTGCAGCAAACAAAAACCGCGAAGTTGTAGCATCCACCGCCGCAATGCGCGCACAGATCATCAGCAGAATGAACGCCGCCGAAGCCCGCCTGAGCAACAGCTTCAACCACGCAGCAGCCAGCAAAGACACCCTGCTGGGCGGCATGCTGATCGGCTTTCTGGGCTGGATGGCTTTCGGCCAGATGCTGCAAGTAGCCTTCGCCGGTAACGAAACCATGACCAAGCTGCTGGAAGGCGCGAACGACCCCACGGTTTGCGCGGTTCTGGATGGCGCATCCGAACTGGTAGATGAACGCAGCAGCAAATTCCGCGCAACCAAATCCGCGCTGTATCCCAAAGGCCGCAAACAAGGCACCTTTAAGGATCAGAAAGTAAACCGCAAATTCAACCTGGTTGCGGCAAACCAGAACTACCGTTTCAAAGTAGATGCCCGCAACGAAGTCGCTTACATGGCTGAAATGCTGGAAATGCTGGATACCATGGAACAAAAAGGCGTGACCGAGATGAGCATTGATCCCGCCCGTCCTTTGTACGATACGCTGAAAGAAAACAGCAAAAAAGCCCGCATGGACAAGGTTATGACCCGTTTTTCCATGCCGGTTCGCAAATTCGCCTGATCTGCAGGGGATATGCATAACAATGCCTGCCGATTTGCATTTGCCTGCCGCGCCGCAGAATGGCATTCTAAATACCATTCTTGACCGCAGATGCTAAAAGACGCGGAGCCACGGCAACATGAGAAATTTCAGCACATCTCTGGTGCGCGAAAAAATGGAATTCATACAGGACGGGGCCGAAGGCATTTCGACCACCGCCGTTGTGCGCAGTAACCGCGTTTATTTGCATCTGCCATCGCGCGAAGACAGCGGCATTGTTGATAAAGTTGTGATCCGCACCCAAACCATGCCTACGGCGCTGCGTCTGGCAGGCAAGGTCATGTTCAGCTATTACCGCAATGATGTTTTCAGCCAGCGTACAGAACCTTATGACTGGGCCGGGCAATGGGAATCCGTACAATCCGGCTATGACCGTCATTTTATGCCTGATTTATGGGCGGCGGTTTACATGAACGGCAAGTCTGTTTTTAAAACAATCAATTCTCCTTTTGTGGATATTGTTGAACATTGCGCCTTGCTCAGCCTTGATAATTACGATGCGGCTATTCATGTGACCGAAGATATGCTGCGCAAACTGGGGCGCGATATGCGCATCCAGCATGTGTCCAGCGTGGCGGCAACGCTGGCGGATGACGGCAAGGAAATGCGCTGCGGTATTATTCACCGTTCCGAAGGCCGTGATGCGACATTCAGTTTTATGGCGGCGGGCGGTGCGGATGCATCCCACCGTGTGGTGCAGTCTTTTGGCACTGCGGCGGCTTTTCTCGAGGCTGTTAATTTGCAGATCGTAACCCGCAGCATGCGTGACAAAATACAATCGGGTGAAGTTCCAAAAGCGTCACCCGAAGCGACAAAGCTGCGTATTGCCACGGCGCGGATGACGGCGATTGACAAGGCGATTAATTCTTTCGAAGATATGTACAGCGTGAAATACCGCCCTGCAAAACCGGATTTTTTTGGATTGGATGACGGTATCCGCCTTTAGCGCTGGCGCGGGCCAGGCCAACATCAAGGAGCATGAAATGGACAAGAATGATTTTGATAAAATCGCGGCTTTGATGAATAGCCAGAATGATAGCGATGCCGTGATGGGATTGCGCGGCCTTCAGGCTTTTTTGC
>JAVEWI010000287.1:0-3073 GCA_034004625.1 Bdellovibrionales bacterium | reverse complement strand
CGCAGCATTCATGCAATGTCTTGCTATGTGCGCTGGCGCGGCCATAGGCGGTTACGGCATGGCCAATTTCATGGTCGAGGACAAAGGAAAGTTTTTGCCCGATCGGCGCGTTTTTGCCCAGCATGCTGATGGCGTCATCGCCGGTGTAAAGCATGATAAAATGTTCATCGCCGGGGCCGTACATGACGGCGGAGTTTTTTTCCGCTGCGAATTTTTCCATGCGCTGGTGCAGTGTTTTTTCCAAATAGGGATGAACCGAAAAAAGACTGCGCATGTGCAAATCCGCATCGGGGCGGCTGGGCATATGTTCGCGCGTTTTGCTGTCATAGAAAAAAATGCGGCGCGTTTCTTGCGGGAAATCGCGGCAGATGCCTGTAATGGCTTCGGCATAGTCGAATTTATTCGGGTCTTGCATCATGGCTGCGGCGTCATTCTATGTTGGCGCCGCGTGATGGCGGCAAGGCGTTTGTTCATGTCTTTGCCAAAACCTTCGGCTGTCGTGCCTTCGGGGGCGGCGATTTTGTTTTTTAGCACGGCTTTTAACACCGTGGCGCTCCATTTCAAGACTTCGGCATCTTTAGTGGTTACGGCCAGCTGTTCAAGCTCTTGCAGAGTGCTGTTTTTTTGCAAAGGGCTAAAGCTTGTATAAAGGCGTTTCAGCATATCGCCATCGGGCGTATATTCAAGCGCAATCTGTTCTGCCAGGCCGGAAGTTTGCGCGGGCGTTAATGCTGCGAAATCAACCGTTTTGCGCATATCGAGGATATGTTCCATCGCGGGGCAGGAAAAATTGAATATGCCGTTGGCGCGGAAAACGGTGTCGCGTGCGCGGAAACCGACAATTTCATCGGTCAAAGGCGTTTTGTTGCCAAAGCGTTGTATGTGGCGGATCAGGGCATAGGCATCGGCTGTGTTTTCGGCCAGAAATCGGTTATCCGACGCACCGGACGGAATATGCGCATGGGCAAATTCATGGTCGAAAATGAAATGCATTTCCTGCGCTTCGCTGACGCGGGACGAGAAAAAAGAAGGGCGGTCATCGCCGGTATAGATATAAACAAAACTGCTTTCGCCGCCGAAATGGCAATAGGATGTTTTGTGGTTTTGACAGTCCCTGATTTTCGGCTGGATATGCTGCTGTCCTGCGGGGCTGTCGGAAATGAAATGCAAAAGGTCGCTTAAGATTGCGGGGTCGGGATGCGCCACGCGGCCGCTGCCGATATCCACGAAATAGACAGAGCTTTCAAGTCCGGGGTTTTGGAGATAGGCGGCCTCTACCGCGGCTTCGAAGTCAAACCGGTTGTCGCGCGACGCCTTTTCAAAAGATGCTTTGTTGCGCATGGGACCCTGCCTGTTGAAGTTTTATTATACATAATAATAACGCTTGTGCCATGTTTTTGTCATAGCGGGCGGATGGTTTTACTAACATACTGATTTTTCGTATAAAAATCCACTAAAACAAGGCCAGCCGGTTGAGTTTGCCCCCAATTTGCGGCATGCTGAAACCCGTTTTGGCGATTCACGCGGTTTTGGTGCCGTGGGCTACGCCTGCCTGCCGCTCTTCTGTCTGGGGAGCTTGTTTGTCTTCAGGCGGCCCTGCCGCTGTCTTGTTCTGGCGGCTTTGCCGCAGTGTTGTCTTGCGGCTTTGCCGCGATTTGGGGGAAAGATCATGAAACTCGCCATTGGTAAAGAAAGCCTCAGCGCCGAAAAACGCGTGGCTGCCACCGCGGAAACGGTGCGCAAATTCATCGCCCTCGGTTTTGATGTTGTTGTTGAAACGGGCGCGGGGCTTGCCGCCGCCGTGACGGATGACATGTACGCGCAGGCCGGTGCCAAGATTGCGGCGGCTGCGGATGTGTATAAAGACGCCGATGTTATTTTGCGCGTGCGCCATCCGGAAATCGCTGAAATCCAGAACATGAAAAGCGGTGCGCTTTTGCTCGCGCAGCTGTCGCCGTATCAGGAAAAAGAAACATTGAAAGCCTTGGCGGCGCAGGGCGTTACCGCCGTATCGATGGAATTCGTGCCGCGCATTACGCGCGCGCAAACCATGGACGTTTTGTCGTCGCAGGCGAACCTTGCCGGTTACCGCGCGGTGCTGGAAGGCGCCGCTGCATTTGGCCGTGCTTTTCCCATGATGATGACAGCAGCAGGCACCATCCCGCCGGCAAAAGTATTTGTCATGGGCGCGGGCGTGGCCGGCTTGCAGGCCATTGCGACGGCGCGCCGCCTTGGCGCCACCGTATCGGCAACCGATGTGCGCCCTGTGGCAAAAGAACAGGTGCAGAGCCTTGGCGCGTCTTTCGTCATGGTTGAAAACGAAGAAACCAAAGCCGCCGAAACATCCGGCGGCTATGCCAAGGAAATGAGCGACGATTACAAACGCCAGCAAGCCGAATTGATCGCCGAAACAATTAAAAAACAGGACGTGGTCATTACCACGGCACTCATCCCCGGACGCCCCGCCCCCAAATTGGTCAGTGCCGATATGGTGCGCAGCATGAAACCGGGCGCGGTGATTGTGGATTTGGCGGTGGAACAAGGCGGCAATTGCGAATTGTCCAAAGCCGGTGAAATTGTGGAAGTAAACGGCGTGTTGATTGTCGGGCATTTGAATTTGCCCAGCCGCATTGCGGTCGATGCCTCCGCGCTTTATGCCCGCAATCTTTTGAATTTTGTGACGCCTTTGGTGGATAAAGAAACCAAGGCGCTGAAAATCAACCGCGAAGACGAGATCGTCAAAGCATCGGTGGTGACCGATGGCGGGCAGATTGTTCATCCGCAATTGCAATCCTGATATAACGCCCAGAAAAAGGGGGATACATAATGGACGCACATAAACTTGCCGAAGACGCCGCAAACGTGGCGACAGGCGCCAGCCAGCTGTCGCAACAGGCGCAGGAACTGGCATTGAATATCAGCCAGTTCACAACGCCGGAAACCGCAGGCATGCCGTTTTTTGTGGTGGGGCTGACGGTTTTTGTACTGGCTTGCTTTGTCGGTTATTACGTTGTCTGGCGCGTGACGCCGGCGCTGCATTCGCCTTTGATGGCGGTGACGAATGCGATTTCGT
>JAVEWI010000286.1:0-3078 GCA_034004625.1 Bdellovibrionales bacterium | reverse complement strand
AGGTTATGCCATTGCGCAGGTACGCGCGGAAGACAACGCCATTCCCCGCCGCACGGAATCCGGTCTTATCATGGTATACCGCACGCCCAAAACCGAAGAAGGCCGCAAGCAGGAACAGGCATACGGAGAAGAACTCAAACGTCTGGAATTTTTTCAAAAAACATTTATCGAAAGCACCCTGCCGCTGGAGCAGATGAACCTGCTGCACGACATACGCCATGCGCAATACGACCTGTCGCGCCGCATGGATGCCATGGAACAGGCGCTGCGCAATATTGACGCGCCCAAGGCGCTCGACAAACAACCCGCCAAACCGCGCGGCAATGGTTTGAAACGCCGCCCGTAAGCGGCGCTCTCCTTTGAGCGAAATTCTTCCCTGCATCAAGCACCGCGCCGCCGCGAACCGGTGCCCCTGCGCAGCGCAGCATTTGCAGCGGAGCACGCGCGGGCACAGGCGGTTTTTTCGCCCTCTATCTTGCTGTTTTTTCTATGTAAACTGAAAATTAACTATACTTGGCGTTAAATATCAATGTAGGTTATAATAAGAATATCAATGCTAAGGAGTGAGAACCCATGTCCAGCCTCTTGCAAAGCACCGCCGTTGGCCGCCGCAGCGAAGCAGACGCTCATGAAATTTTGAGCGCCTATATCGCGCAAGCGCCGTCTATGGTTCTGAACCACACTGTCGAAGCCGCGCAGAACCTGGGTCAGGCACCCAAGGGCACCGCTGCGGGCGACCAGTTCGAGCCGAAATAAGAATTAACGCCGCATCTGTCCGGGGTTTGGGCTCCGGCGCCTTTGTGCGGCTTGCAACCTGAGGGGAAGTTTAGTCATGGCCGAAGCCGTCAGTCCGGTTGTACCGGAATATGAAGTCTTCAAAAACGAACGCGATGCGCTCGCCTTTTTCTTTTACAAACATCCGACGCTGGACGGTAATCCGGAAGAAGGGCCTTTCTGGTTTTCCATTCAAGATGCCCATATCACCGCGGGCAGCGAAACGCATCATGCCGTATTCGAAAACGTCAGCCCCAATATTCTGGATACCGCACGTCAGCGCGGCGTGATTATGCTGGTCGAGTTTGAAAACCAGCAGCCCATCCGCTGCACGCCCTGCTATCTGTCTGATAGTTTCTAATTCCCGTTAAACCGTAAAAATGGCAGAGGCGCCGGAACCCGCCTGATGCCGTCATGCCTGCACGCGCGGCGCAATCATATGTGCCGCTGCCTATGCATGATGATGCGGATATTATTCTTCTGCCACAACTTTCGGCTCGAACGTCATCTTGCGGCTGGGCGTGCATGCCAATTCAGACGACGGTAAATCACCTGTGCGCAAGATAGACAGTTTGCGCGGGCAGGTCTCCGCCGCGCAAATACCGGGCGCTTCCAAAACATAAATTTCGTCCGCATCGCTGGTGAAACGGTACACCACATCACCATCCATGCCATGATATTCAAGTTCGCCCACCATGACCAGATCAGGCTCGACCAGCAACCCGCCGCCTTTTTTCCAGCCGTAATAAAAAAGCCCTTCACCACGGGTCTGGAGGCGGATTTCACGCTCTTTGGTTTCGCACCATTCCAGCAGGCTGGTATAGCCCTGCGCGCTGGGGTGCAGAAACTGCGCCTCTGCCGCGCGGCCTGCGGCAATGCGTTGTTCGTAAACCGTCGTGCGTGGCGGCGTGACTTTCCCCTGCCGCACCCAGACGCCGGGGGCCAGATCCAGCGCAATCCCCTTACCCGCCACCGCCAAAGCGCGCGATTTGACGAGATCAGGAATATTCTGCGCATCAAAAAAACTGTCCCACTGGCGGATAAAATCCGCCGGGGTTTTAACCGGCAGCAGCGGATATTCCAGCCGCACGGGATAGGCGATCAGATCGGCAACCGCCTGCCTGTCGTCATTTTTCAGCGCAGCCTGAAAATCTTTCAGAACTTTATATTCCGCCGCATATTGTTTTTTCGCCTGTCTTTCGCTGGCCTGGGCAAGGGCATGAATACCCGTCATCCACAGAACGGAAAACAAAAAGCAAAGAACAAGAAAACGCCGCATTATCAAAACTCCGCATCAGGCCGCGTAATGTTCGCGGATCACCTGCTGTGTATGTTCGTCCACAAGACCGTTGTCATGCAAGTAGGAAATTGCACGTACGCCGGATGCCGCAAGCGATCTTTGCGCCAGACGTTCCAGATAGGGCGCCAGTTCGTCTTCAAATGCCTCGACCAGCTCATCTGCCTTGGTGCCGGACCGGTCTTTGTACCGGCGGTACAGGGTAACGACTTCTTCGTAAACTTCGGGCAGGAATACGGGGCGACCATGGCCTTCCTGCATGCGCTCGATCGCCTTGACGGCCTTGCGCGCGATAATCATTTGCGCACGGTAATATTCCAGACGCTGCTGGCGGCTCAATTCACGTTGCGGATCAAACGGCATTTGCACGAAATTCACCATGCGCTCAAACACGTCCTTGCGGTCGCTATAGCTGTAAATGTTCAGACCTTCATCCTGCGCCTGTTCCAGCTTGTCCAGACGGCCGCCCAGCTTGCTGTAGATTTTGCGGAATGTTTTTTCGCTCACTTCCTCGTTCAGGAACAGTCTTTTCAGCGCGGCCATTTCCACATGCACCATCGCCATGTGCAGGGATTGTTCGAAGACTTTAATCCCGTGGGTTTTGACGATACTGCTGCGCAGTTCTTCCGCTTCGGCCAATTTTGCCTCTACCTGCGCGGATAAAACGTCGTGCTGCGCGGCGCTGACAAAACCTTTGGTTTTATAGCTGTGCAATTGTTCGCGTTCGTTCAGCAGGCAATAAACGCCCAGATCCGCTTCATGCGCTTCTTTCAGCGTATCTACTTCGCGGATATTCAATTTGCGCATAATGGGGCCAATCAAAGGCGCTTTGACGAACAATGTCGCCAGAATACAGCCAATGGTCAAAGCCAGCAAAAGATCGTGCGGCGAATGGTCGTATGTCCAGCCGGGCACGGTGAAATCTTTGGGGATCAGCATGACCACGATAATCGACAAGGCGCCGCGCAAGCTGCCCCAAGCCAAAAGCGCCTGCCACGATGCGGGGA
>JAVEWI010000285.1:0-3082 GCA_034004625.1 Bdellovibrionales bacterium | reverse complement strand
TGGCAGAGCCGAAGTCTTTTGCATCGCCGTCTTAGGCTGCATCTGTATCCACGGGGTTGCTGTGTTGCAGGCCGAACAGGCTGCCGCCGGGTTGCGTGGAGCTTTAGAGATTGGCGGTGGAAAGCGCGAGGCCTTTGAGGCTGAAAGCATTTGCGGTATTGGCTTTTTGCGCAGAAATCACGCGGCTGCCGGGCCATTGTGCATCAACAGTGTCACCGCTGAAAGCAACGGCGCAAACGGTGCCGTTGCGGTCAACAACGGTGGCCCACATGTCGAGGTTAAAGCCGCCGTTGTTTTGCTGGCGTGCTTCGACCAATGCTTTTTTCAGCACGTCGTGTTTGGGCAGGGCGGCGCAATTGGCTTGGGCGGGATTTGCCAGCAGGATTTGCGAAGCCAGCGCTGCGGCGAGCAAGGTGGAGGCAACAAGTAGTTTTTTCATCATCGTTTTCTTTCTGGTGATTGGGGACTAAATGCGCCGGTAGTCCGGTCGTCCGACAGGTGCGGTAATCCGGTAGTCCGGTCAGGGCAGAAGGGGCAGCTGAATAAAAGGCTGCCGTGCCGTTCAGGCGTGATCGCGCCGGAGATGGTTATAGCCGCCCGCGCCTGCGGGGTCACCTTTTTTATCTTGAACAAATGTACAAGTTTGTTGCGGTGCGGCGGTAGCCGTGAAGCGTCAGGCCGTCTGCGCGGGTTTCACGCGGCGTTTTTCGGCCAATGTGGCTGTGCGGCGTTTACGCGTGATTTCAACAATGCCAAGACGCGTCAGGCCGTGCACTTCGGCAGCGGCATGGTCGCCATAGAGCAGGCGCTCCATGGTATCTTGCAAGCGGATACGTTCCGATTTCTGGTTCATGCCGATGAAATCGATGAGGATCGCACCGCTGAGATTGCGCAGGCGGATCTGGCGCACGCATTCAACGGCGGCTTCCTGATTGACGGCAGAGGGGCCTGTGCCACCGCCCTGATTCACGTCAATCATGATAACGGCATGGGTGGGTTCAATCACGATAGACCCGCCGCCGTTCAGGGGCACGATCATGTCTTCGAGCATTTCCAGTTCGGAATAAAGATCGTTGATGTCAAACAGGCGTTGCCCGATTTTCTCCGGCTTGAACAGGCGCAGGCGTTTGGAATTGGCCAGTGTCGGTTCATGCCGCGCCGACCATTGCATGACAATTTCAAGGCAGCGTTTGTCGCCCGCATGGATATGGTCGAAACGTCCGGCGCTGTAATCGTTGAGCGCGCGCAGGGCGGCATTGGGGCCGGGTTTGACCAGGCGGGGGCGGTCGGCGCTTGATTCAATCACGGCCTGAATTTGTTCCCACTCGCTGCGCAGCAATTGCGCTTCGGTCAGCATTTTTTCTTCGGTGGCGTGTTCGGCGTTTTGCTGTACCAGCCAGCCGCCTTTGCCTTTCAGCTTTGCCGTGAATTTCAAAACGGCTTCGTTTTCAATGTTGGATGAAATCGTGACCTGCTGGGCAATCGGGCTGTGGGTCAGGTATTGGCCGCTCAGGTAAATCAACATCGTCATGCGCGGCATTTTATGCTGGTCGTGCAGGCTGCCGCGTTTTGCTTCGGCTTTGACCTGTACCAGAACCATTTGTCCGGGGGAAAGCAGGTCGCCGATGCCGCTGCGGTCTGCGGCGGCGCCGACCTGTGGCAGGTAAACATGTTTTGCGGGCAGAAAACCGGTAACGCCATTGCCCAGATCGACGATAGCGGCATTGAGGCGTTTGTCGATTTTCAAAACCTTGCCATGATAAATGGAGCCCCAGCAGGCATCCTGATCCAGCGCATCGACATAAAGATTGGTCAGGACGCCGCGCGTCACCACTGCGGCATGCAGGCGTCCTTCGATATCATCGACAAAAAGTTCGATCCCGCTCATGCTTCATCCTTTTTGTATCCGGCGTTTATCAGCATCTGCACGGTTTCTGCAACCGGCAGGCCGACAATCGCTGTGTAAGATCCGCTGATAAAGGGGATATAGGCTGCGGCAATGCCCTGTATCGCATAGCCGCCTGCTTTGCCTTTCCATTCGCCGCTTGCGACGTAGGATTCAATTTCGGTTGCGGAAAGGCGTTTGAATTTCACGGTCGATGTCACGGGGCGCGTGTGCTGCGTCCCGTCCGCGCCAATGACCGATACGGCGGAAATCACGCGGTGGCGGCGGCCGGAAAGCAGGGCGAGACAGGCGCGGGCTTCGCCTTCGGTCTCTGCTTTGGGCAAAACGCGGCGGCCGCAAGCAACCACGGTATCGGCGGAAAGAATAACGGCCTGCGGATAAAGCGGCGCAACGGCGCGGGCTTTTTCGGCGGCAATGCGCTGGGCATAGACAAGCGGCAATTCACCCTTGCGCGGGGTTTCGTCAATATCGGCAGGCGCCACGGTATCGGGCGTGATCTGCATTTGACGCAAAAGATCAAGGCGGCGCGGCGACGCCGAAGCAAGCACAAGCTGCGGTCGGCTTTTGGCTGTCATCGCGCCCCCGTATTATTTGTGGCGGAAAGTGATACGGCCTTTGGTCAGGTCGTAGGGTGTCATTTCAACGGTGACGCGGTCTGCTTCCAGAATGCGGATTTTGTTTTTGCGCATCTTGCCAGAGCTATGGGCAAGGATGATATGACCGTTGTCCAGTTTCACACGGAATTTCGCGTCGGGCAGCAATTCTGTCACAACGCCTTCAAAGCTCATCAAGTCTTCTTTTTCAGACATTTTTTTCCAAGTTTCTATTAAGTTAAAGCACTTCTGTGCCACGCATGTGTAGCACATACAAGAGGCTAAATAAACGGCGTGCCGTTAATTTATCCAGAATCACGCGGTCTTCGACCATTTCGGCCAAAAGTTCGGCCCCTTCGTCGTGAATGGAGCGGCGGCCGGCGTCAATGGCTTCCAGCCGGTGGATGTCTCCGGCGCGGGCGGTTTTATAGAAATTGTCGCAAAGGATCACGTAATCGTGGATATGTTTGCGCAAAGCGCCCAGCGGCAGGCTGATTTCCTCGCTATGCTGGCTTTGGGTGCATTTGACGTTGATATGCAGCCGCTGTTCTTCGCGCGATAGCGCCAGGTGCAGGCGGTAAGG
>JAVEWI010000284.1:0-3088 GCA_034004625.1 Bdellovibrionales bacterium | reverse complement strand
AAATGCCGGCTTTTTCACGGCGCTTGTCGATGATAGCAAGACCCGCATCGTTCAACCGTTTGGCAATGGCGCGCGCACGCACCACGCCGCCCACGTCGGGCGATACGATGGTGATGTTATCGACGTTGCAGACTTTTTGGATATGAGGCACAAACACAGGCGTGCCCGCAAAAAGATTATCCACCGGAATATCAAAGAACCCCTGAATTTGTCCCGCGTGCAAATCCATGGTCAAAACGCGGTCCGCGCCTGCGGTCGTAATCAAATTCGCCACCAGCTTGGCCGAAATCGGCGAACGCGCCGTGGTCTTGCGGTCCTGGCGCGCATAACCGAAATACGGGATCACCGCCGTGATGCGCCGCGCCGACCCGCGTTTCAGCGCGTCGATCATAATCAGCAATTCCATCATGTGGTCATTGGCGGGAAAAGACGTGGATTGAATGACAAAGACATCTTCGCCGCGCACGTTGTCCAGAATTTCGAGGAAGATTTCCTGATCCGCAAAACGTTTTACGTTCACTTCGGTCAAAGGAATGCCCAGATAAGCCGAGATGGCTTCGGCAAGCGGCTGGTTGCTGGTGCAGGAAATAAGCTTCATGGCGTATCCGTCCCCTTTGGCGCTGTTGGTGCAAAAACCGCGTTGATATTACTGTTTCGGAATGGAAATAGATAGGGCTTGCAGCCTGTTGCCTGCATAAAAACTCGCAAATTGACATAACGGAATCACCCTGATAGCCTATGTCCCATGCCAGAAAATTTTTCGACATTGTCACGGGAATTCAACCAGACCGCAGACCTGCTTGCATCAGGCGGCGGGCATTGGCAAATGGCCGTGGCGAAATACCAATTGCTGATGCGCCATAAAACAGAAACGCCGGAACAAAAACAGCAATTGACCGAAAAAATGCTGGATGCCGCCACGCGCCGGCTTGAAAAAACCGTGCGCGAATTACCGGGCAGCAATGCCTATTCCGCATCGATGCTGGAAAGCCTTTATGGCATTTTCCGCCCCCTGGCCGCACCGGAAAACCTGCCGCATTTACCCGCCGGCGCCGCGCAGCGCGTGGCCGATGTCACACTTGATCTGGTGCGCATGCTGGAAACATACGAAAAGCATGACCGCGTGACCTATGAAAATTATAACAACATCACGCGCAACTATACCGAATTTTCGTTTTTCATGCTGGAAACCGCACAGACGGTCAAGGCCGCCGAAGACCAGCGCTCTACCTCCACCCAAAACGATATTACAGTCGGCAAACCGCCCGCCATCAAACCGCGCCTGAACAAGCCAACGTAATTTTACAAACCCGCGTATTTTACCGGATAACAATCGCGGAAATCTGCCGTCCGTAATCTTTTTCTGCACGCTGGCATGTGCGGCGGTAACTGTAAAACGCGGTTTCATTTGGCAGCGTATCTTGCTGCGTATCATGCACCAGACCAACGCCGGCCGCACGCAAACATTCCGCCGTATATCCGGGCAAATCGAAAATCAAATGCCCTGCTTTTTCCGCGGGGCGGAAGAATTTTTCATTCTGCGCCGATTGTTCGGCAAACGGGTTTTTAAATTCATCGCTGACTTCATACGACATCGGCCCGATGCAAGGCCCGATGGCGGCTGCAATATCGGCGCGTTTGCTGCCGAGTTTTTCCATGGCATCAACCGTGGCGGCAATCACGCCGCCAATGGCGCCTTTCCACCCTGCATGGGCGGCGCCGATGATTTTGTTTTTGGTATCCGCAAATAAAACGGGCGCGCAATCCGCCGTTAAAACGCCAATGGCAATGCCGCGCTGGTTTGTGACCAATGCATCGGCCTGCGGTGCGGTTTGATGTGTCCAGACATCCGCAACCGTCACCACGCGGGCACTATGCACCTGTTTTAGCGTCAGCAGGTTTTGTTCGGCAACGCCCAAAGATTCCGCCACCTTGGCGCGGTTCATGGCAATGTGTTCCGGGTCATCGCCGGATGAATAGGCGCAGTTCATGCCCGCAAAAACCCCGCCGCTGGCCCCGCCGATCCGCGTGAAAAAACCGTGGCGCAGGTATTTGATTTTCTCAAGATCCGTTGTCAGAAACCGCATCCGCATCTCCCCTTGCAAAACCCGCAGGCGTCCATGTGGCGCCTGTGTGAACCCAGCATAAAACCTTGAACAAATCACCCATGGCCGATGGCGCGGTCAGGCGGTGCACATCCAGCGGTATTTGCGCCCGCTGCATGTCCGTGGCCCTTGCGGCCAGTTTTTGCGCCCGCATTTCAATGCCCAGCGCGGACAGGAATTTTCCCTGTGTCGTCACGGGCAATACATCCACCCTGCCCGCCGCCGCACGCGCCAGCGCCGCAAAATCCACATGCGCCGTAATATCCCGCGTGCCCGGCAATTCCAGCACATCGGCATATTCATGTTTGCTGACGGATTGCAACGTATCGCCAAGGCCGGATGCGGCATGGCCATAGTCAATCACCAGACAGGCGCCGCCCGCATCCGCCGTATGCGCGGCAAGGCCGGATGTAATATCGAGGCTTGCCGGGCTGTATTCAAAAATGCTGCCTTCGGGCGCGTTTTGTAATTCTTGCGGGATATAGGCCAGAACGGCTTCGCCATCGGCGGGCATGCGGCTGTCAAACGCCAATGCGTTTTCCGTGTCATCCCAGACCACAAAACGCTCCAGCCACAAACTGCCGCGGCGGATGAATTGGCGAATGGGCAAGGCATCGAAAAATTCATTCGCCACAATCAGGCTGAAATCCCCGCGCGGCAAAGTCTCCGCCGTGTCATGCCATGCAACCACGGCATCGCCCAGCGTTTCGGCCTGCTGCGCGCGCAATTGCGGGCTGGTTTCCACCAGATGCACAGACAGCGCCGCAGCAAAATCCGGCCAATTACGCGCCGTGCGTAAAATATCCGCCATCAATGTGCCGCGCCCTGGCCCCAGTTCGGCCAACATCACGCGTGCAGGCTTGCCCGCCTGCATCCAGATATCCGCGCACCAAAGGCCGATCATTTCGCCAAACAGCTGGCTGATTTCCGGCGCGGTCGTAAAATCGCCATCGCGGCCAATAGGCTTCGCCCCCGCGTAATAA
>JAVEWI010000008.1:0-14370 GCA_034004625.1 Bdellovibrionales bacterium | reverse complement strand
TCCGCGCCGTGCTGCACCAGAAAACGGTAAGCTGCGGCGATGGAACGCGCATCGTGCAGCGCGTTGTGTTCCTGAATGCCGTCCATGGGTGCGCCCAGAACGGATGCCAGCTTGCCGGAATTCACACCGGGGCGGATGCCGAAACCGGCGCCTTTTTCCATGAACCACGGGCCGATGTTAAAGCTGCTGAAATCATCTTCGCCGTCCGGCATGCCGCCCCAGCCGAGGTTTTCGCGCACCACGCTGTCATCCTGCCCATAGGCGGAGGTCATATCCCCCTGCACAAAAGCGATGAAGGCGTGATAGGCATCGGGGAAAGGCACGGCTTCGAGTGCCAGATGGTCGTTGGTAATGCCGGTCAGTCCGGTAAAGAAATCCGACAGCACGGGGTTTTTGACCGGTTTGATCAGGATCTGGAATTCATCAATTTCCTGCAACCGGTCAATGTCAAAACGGATGGCGCCGATTTGCACCAATTCACGGTATTGGCCGGGCAGGGACCAATTGGCCTGCATGGCGCCTTCCCATGTCGTGAATTCCGTATCGTAAAAAACAACTGTGCGTGCCATGCTCTTTACGCGCCCGGTTTGAATTTACGTACGAATTGCACAATTTTATTATCGGCTTTTTTCTCGGCTTCCAGTTTTTTTGCATAGGCGCGCTGGTCGACGGGGCCGGTGGCTTTTTCGATGAAGGCAAAAGTTTCCGCCCAATCCTGAATATACTTCGCTGTCGGTTTGCCCGCGCCATGTCCCGCGCGTTCTTCAACACGCATCAACGTCACGTTGTCGGGTGATGATTTGGCTTGCAGGGTTGCCACCAGCTTGAACGAATGCCACGGCACCACGCGGTCATCATGGTCGGCTGTTTTGACCAGATGGGGCGGGTACTTCGCACCGGGTTTGACATTGTGCAGGGGCGAATAACGTGCGGACGCATTGAAATCCGCCTTTACATCCGGATCGCCGTAATCCGATTTCCACGCCGCGCCATAGGTGGCCAGATGGAAACGGAACATGTCGGTCACGGCAACTTCGGTAATGACCGCGCCGAACAATTCCGGACGCTGGATCATGGTGGCCGATGTCGTCAGGCCGCCGTTGCTGCCGCCATTGCTGACAAGGCGTTTGTTGGACGTGTAATTGTTATCGATCAGATATTCTGCGGCTGTCGCAAAATCGTCAAAGGTGTTTTGTTTGTGGCCGCGGCGTCCGGCGTTGTAAAAATCTTCGCCATATTCGCCGCCACCGCGCAGGTTGACCTGCACATAAATGCCGCCCGACTTGACGTAGTGCATGATGGAGCTGTCATAGCCCGGTGTCAGCGGCACGTTAAACCCGCCGTATCCGTACAGCGTCAACGACGCCGTGCTGTCCAGTTTTGTATCGGGGTGACGCACGATGGTCATGGGGACTTTGTGGCCGTCTTTTTTGGACACGGCGAAAACGCGTTCCACAATGCAATCCGACATGTCGTGTTTGGCGGGGCCTTTGCGCACGAAATCGAGCGTATTGTTGTTGGTGTCATAGCGGTACACATCGCCGCGCGATTGCCATCCGGAAATCTGCATGGTGAAGAAATCGTCTTCTTTTTGAATGCGCGCATATCCGGCAACGGATTGCGTGGGCAGCGGCATATCGTGCTGGTGCTGTCCTTCGGGTGTATAGACGCGCACCGCATCGGCGGTGTCGTGGGTATAGAATGTAAACAATTTGCCTTTGTGCATCATGGCGCTGTTCAATACATCGCCCGCATGTTCGGGGATGATGGTTTCCCAATTTGCGGGTTCCGGCTGCTTCAGGTCGATTTTGACCAAGCGTCCGCGCGCGGCGTCCTGGTTGGTAATGGCAAGGATTTTACCGTCTTCCAATTCCGCAACGGGGTGGATGTTGTATGTTTTGGGCGGGGTGATCTGGGTAAAGGCTTCATCGCTGCCAAAGGGGCGATAGGAAAGGCCGCTGTTTTTATCCGTGCCGATGTAATGCCATGCCCATTCGTATTTCGCGGTGGACAGGCGGGAGATGGAGACAAAGGAATCCGGATCGGGTTTTTCGTGCAGGAGTTTGTCATTGGCGATGTCTTCGCCAATGGTGTGGTGTTTCACCGTGTTGCGGCGCGTGCCGTCATGGGTGGGGTATGTATAGTTAAATCCCGCATGGCTGCCCTTGTCCCAGAGCACGCTGGTGAAACGGCAATTTTCAATTTTATCGGCCAGATCCGCGCCGGTTTCAACATCGCGGATGTGCAGGGTTTGCGCATCGCTGCCGGCTTCGGATACCAGATAGGCCACGCGTTTGCCGTCGGGGCTGGGGATCCAGCCGGACAGGGCAACTGTGCCGTCCGCGCTCAGTGTATTGGGGTCGAGCAGCGTGCGCCACGGGCCTTCTTCGCTTTCGCCCACTTCCACCACGCTTTGCGCGGCGAGTGATTTGTGGAACGTGCGGAACCATGTCTGGCCGTATTTGCTGGGCAGGCTGTGGCTGTCGTAATCAAGCGCTTCGGTCATGAAATCGGTCGCGCGTTTTTTGCTGTCTTCCTGACCTGTAATGTAATCTTCGAAACGGGCGTTTTGTTTGCCTACCCATGCGGCGGTTGCGGGCGCGTCGAGGTCTTCCAGCGGGCGGAAAGGGTCGGATACCGGCACGCCGTGTTTGATTTCGACCAGATTATTGTCAACCGGCGGGTTTCCGGCACGGCTGTTTTCCGCATCCGAAACCGTGAACTGCATATTCGGCAGGCGCGGGGCGTGGTTTTGGTTTGCCGGTGCGGGCGTGGCGGATTTGCCGAAAAACTTGTTGGCAAGGTCACGAAGAGAGCGTCCGAAGGCCATAGCGGTCTCCTAAGAAAAGGGTGTCACGAAATTTTTGAACGAAACTGACCGGTAGTTTGCAAAATTATTGCGTAAAATGCAACCGCTTTGTATTTTTACATAAAATTAGGGAAAATCAGGATTGTTTCCTGATTTATAACGGAAAAATTTCATGGCAAAGCGCCCCGCGGTTGCAGGGGGCGTTGTCGGGGTACAGGGTGATCGGATGAACGGCGCAGCAGGCGACAAGCCCAAGCCCCTGCCTTCCAGTGTGGGCTGCTTATGCGCCGCGGATATGGGCGATCAGGCCGGCGGTGGAGGCATCGCGGTTTTCGGCGGCGGGTGCGGTGCCGGCAATTTCCGGCTCCAATCCTTTGGCCAGAACCTTGCCCAGCTCCACGCCCCATTGGTCAAAACTGTTCACGCACCACAAAACGCCCTGCACGAAAACTTTATGTTCGTACATCGCCAGCAAAAGGCCGAGGGTATGGGGGGACAATTCATCCAGCAGGAACGTCGTGGACGGGCGGTTGCCCGTGAAATGCCGGTGCGGCTCCGCCGTATTGGCTTGCCCCGCCATCAATGCCGCGCTTTGCGCCAGACAATTGGCCAGCAGCATGTTTTGCTGCGCGGGCGTGCCGTCCGTTGCCTTGACGCTGGCAATGAAATCAACCGGCACGACATCGGGGCTTTGGTGCAGCCATTGGAAAAAACTATGCTGTGCATCGGTGCCGGGTTCGCCAAAAATAATCGGGCCCGTGGATACCGATGCCGTCATGCCGTCTTGTAACACGCGTTTGCCGTTGCTCTCCATATCCAGCTGTTGCAAAAACGCGGGCAGGCGGCGCAGCGCGGCGTGATAGGGGATAACGGCCAGCGCGGGGTAGTGGTAAAAATTGCGGTGCCAGATACCGATCAACCCCAGCAGCACGGGCAGGTTTTTATCCAGCGGCGCGGTTTTGAAATGCGCATCCATTTCCTGTGCCCCCGAAAGGAACGCGCGGAAATTTTCCGCTCCCGTCAAAATCATGACAGACAGTCCGATGGACGACCAGACGCTGTAACGTCCGCCCACCCAATCCTGGAACGGGAACATATTATCCGGGGCAATGCCGAATGCGCCCACGGCCGCCGCATTTGTCGATGCCGCCACAAAATGCCGCGCCACGGCCGCGTTGTCGCCGTTGTAATGCGCCAGCAGCCAGTCGCGCGCGATATGCGCGTTTTGCATGGTTTCGGCGGTGGTGAATGTTTTGGATGCCACAATAAACAACGTGGTTTCCGGATTGACATGGCGCAGCGTGGCGGCAAGGTCGGATGCCTCCACATTCGCCACGTAATGCGCGCGCAGGCGCGGGTGGTGATAGGCGGCCAAGGCTTCGGATACCAATTGGGGTCCCAGGCTCGACCCGCCGATACCAATGTTGACAATATCGGTGATTTCTTTGCCGCTATGGCCTTTCCACGCGCCGCTGCGCACGGATTCGCTGAATGCATCCATGCGTTGCAAGACGTCATGTACGGCGGGCACGACGTTTTCGCCGTCCACGCGTATATCGGCGCCGGCCGGTGCGCGCAGGGCGGTATGCAGCACGGCGCGGTTTTCGGTCCGGTTGATTTTGTCACCGGCAAACATCGCATCGCGGCGTTTTTCCAGCCCCGCCGCCCGCGCAAGGGATACCAGCAGGCCGATGGTTTCTTCGGTGATGTGGTTTTTGGAATAATCCGCCAGCATGCCGTTCAGGCGCAGCGATAATTTTTCAAACCGCGCGCTGTCCTGTGCAAACAGGCCGGGCAGGGAGGTGGCGGCCAGTTTCTGATGATGAGCCTTCAACAGCGGCCATGTGCTTAACTGGTTAAGATCGGTCATGTGCAAATCCTGCAAAAAATAAATGCTGTTTTTATACGCGTCTGTGCCGGCTTATGTTCCCGCAGGCAGGGAATGTTTTTCAGCGGGCCGAAGGCTGGTTATTTTTTTTCCGGCGGCTCCCGCATGCCGGGGGGGCGGTCCAGCAGGATATCGGCCTTGATATCCGCAGGTCTGCCGACCATGATAATGGTCAGGTCTTCGGCTTTGAGCAAGCGCTGCGCCACCCGTTTGACATCGCTGGCGGTGACCTTCATCAGCTCCGCATTGCGGCGGTTGATGTAATCCGCATCCAGCCCGTCACGCTGAAGTCCGTTTAAAACAGAGGCAATGTCGTTGGTGGACGTCAGCTCCAGCATCAAGGATCCGGTCAGATAGGCCTTGGCATCCGCGATTTCCTGTTCGCTGGCGCCCTTGTCCGCCATCAATTGCCATTCCTGTTTCAGGACGTCGATGGCTTCTTTGGCTTTTTCATTGCTGGTGGCAAATCCCGCCATAATCATGGCGGCATGGCGCATGCTTTGCAGGCTGGAATAAATGCCATAGGTCAGGCCGCGTTTTTCTCGGATTTCACGCATCAATCGCGCATCGAAATTCCCGCTGCCAAGGATGTAATTCATGACGACAGCGGCGTGCCAGTCCTTGTCCTCGCGCGAGATGCCGGCGCTGCCAAGGGAAATCTGGGTTTGCGGCGTATCAAGCGGGTAAAGGACGGTCTTGCCCACATATTTGGGTACGATAAATCCGCCGTCATTGTTGTCGGTTTTTGCGGGCAGGGCGCCAAAGGCCTTGTCCACCAGCCGTGCGGCTTCTTCCTGCGTTATATCGCCAGCGATGGCGATTTTCAGGTTGTCCCGGCCGAATTGCGCCTTGGCGAAATCAACCAGATCTTGCCGCGTGATGGTTTGCATCGACGCCAGATGCCCCGCGCCGGGCATGGCATAGGGGTGGCCTTCAAATACCATGCCGTTAAAGCTGCGCGCGACCAGCCATGCGGGATCTCCCATGTCGTGTCTGACCTGGGCGACATTCGCATTTTTCATGCGGTCGATCGCATCGGTGTCAAAACGCGGCTGGCTGAGCGCCAGTTGCAAGAGGTCAAAGGCGAGTTCTCGGTGCGGGGTCAGGCTGCGCAATTGCCCGTAGAAGGCGTCGCGTCCGGCGGTGAAGCCCATTTGTATGGCGTTGTCGGAAAGTTTCGCCTGAAATTCCTGGCTTTTGATATTGCCTGCGCCTTCGTCCAGAAGGATGGAAACCAGCCGCGCCACGCCCGGTTTTGCCGGCGGGTCGTTGGCCAGCCCGCCTTCGAACGAGAAATGCATGGAAATGACGGGCACGGCTTTATCGCGCACCAGCCAGACTTCGATGCCTGCGGGGGTTTTGAATTCTTTTACGTTCAATATTTTTGTGCGCTCTTGCGGGGCGGCGGGCGTGCCGGCAGGGGCAGGCGTGGAGAGCGCCGCAAAAATCATCAGCGCGCAAAGGGGCATCAGGATAGCAAGACTGGCGCGGATCATTATTTCGCTCCTTTCGCGGGGCGGGCCTGTGCGGGGGCTTGCGGCGGTGTTTTGGGCAGCAGAACGCCGGTGACGGGGAAATCATCGCTGCGGAAAACCTGCGCTGCGGCATTGCCGATGTCTTCAATGCCCAGTTTATCCAGGCGGTTCACAATGTTTTCGACGTAATCAATGCCGAAACCGCTGGTCAGCACGCGTCCGAACAAAAGTGCGGGGCCTTGCAGGCTGTCCAGATAATAGGTCAGGCCTGCGCGTTTGCGGCCTTTGGCTGCGTTAAGTTCTTCGAGCGTGACGCCTTTGTCGAGCAGGATCAGGATTTCCTGCGACAGCGCGGCTTCCATATCGGCGAGGGATACGCCGGGTGCCGGCGTGGCATGGATGGAAAAAGTGGTGTCGTTCAGGCTCAGCGGTTCGTATCCCGCACCAGCGGAAATGGCCAGTTTGCGTTCCACCACCAGACGTTTGTAAAGACGCGACGTGGATGTACCGCCCAGAATTTCCGCCAGCATGTCGAGCGCGTCATCGCCGCGCGGGGCGCGCCATGTTTTCATGATAACAGGCTGGCCGATGCGGGCATCTTCCATCATCAAACGCGGCGCGGCAATAATAGGCGCGGGGCGGGTGCGGATGCGTTCCGGCACGGTTTGCGCGGGGATAGGGCCATAGAATTTCCTGGCAAGGGGTTCCAGTTCCTTTGCCGTGACATCGCCCGATACGATCAGGATGGCGTTATTGGGCGCATACCATTCGTTGTATTGGTCAAAAGCGTCATCGCGCGTCAATTCGCGGATTTCATGCAGCCAGCCGATGACGGGCACGCCGTAGGGGTGGTTGACGAAAAGCGTGCTCATCATCTGTTCCTGAAACTTCGCCTGCGGGCGGCTGTCCACACGCTGGCGGCGCTCTTCGATAATCACCTGACGTTCCGATGCGACTTCTTCTTCGCGCAGGGTCAGGTTTTTCATGCGGTCGGCTTCCATCTCCATCACTTTTTCAAGATGGGCGCGCGGCACGTTTTGGTAATAGGCAGTGAAATCCTGTGACGTAAAGGCGTTGTCGTTACCGCCCAGTTTTTTGACAATCCGCGAAAATTGCCCGTCGGGCACCGTGGGCGTGCCTTTGAACATCAGGTGTTCAAGGAAATGCGCAATGCCGGATTTGCCCGCGGTTTCATCCGCACCGCCGAATTTGTACCATATCATATGCGTGACAACAGGCGCGCGGTGGTTGGGAATAACCACGACCTTGAGCCCGTTATCCAGCGTAAAGCTTTGCGCATTAAAAATCTTATCCGCCGCCGCAGGAGAGGGCAGGAGGGCAATACATAGCGCAAGCGCGCAGGCATACCGTAAAATACGCATCAGCAACCTTTAAGAGTTAGGGCTTTTAAAAACCGGAATCTGAATATTATGAGGTTCATTGTTTAACAGAGATTGAATATTTATACCAATGCTCCGATATATCCAGTCTTGCCGCTGCGTTTTGTCATAAATATGAAGATAAGTTGTTGCCTAGAATAATTTCGCAACCAGCGAGGCAAGAGAAACCAGTGCCATGATGAAAAAAAGACAAAACAAAGAGAGGCTTGCGACTTGCCATGTCTTGTTTTTGCGCCGTCTGGTGGGACTGTTGGCTTGAAACTGGCGCACGTCTTCTTCTTGCTGTTTCATGGTGGCCGAAGGGGCGGCGGGTTTGGCTGCGGTAATGGCGCTGGTTTTTTCCCATTCCGTTTTGACGGCATCAAGGCCGGGAGAGAATTTCTGGGCATAAAATTCCGCCTCGCGCAGGGTTTCTTCCGGCGTCATGGTTTCAAACCCGCTGTCCGGATGGTCGGCGATGATTTGCTGCAAAACCGCTGTGGTCAGATGTATCCAGTCGCCTTTGACATGGGTGCGCAGCGGGTAAAGCATGCGCTGCGTATGGGCATTGTCCAAAATAGCCAGCCCGTCTTTGGCGCCGAAACGTTGCAGGCAGCGCAGCGAAGCATAGGCGTCCGCGGCGCTTTCGCCTTTCAGCATATCGCTTTCTTCGCCTGTGCGTAAAAAACCTGACGGCACCAGATGATGTCCGACTTCGTGGTCAAAAGTAAAAGCCATGTCGTGCGGCTTTCTTTCGTTCATCGCATTGGGAAAGAAAATGACGATGTATTTCATGTCTTTTGGCGGGTAAACCACGGCGCGGCTGGTGCTGCTTTCAACCGTGCGCATGACGCTGTATTCCACTTGGCGGCGGGCATCTTCATCGTCTTTGAATTTGTCCCACGCGGGGCCGAAACATTCGAAATTCAGATTGCTGCGCGCGGTTTGCCACGGGGCGGATACAAAAAAGATATTTTCAAAAGCATCGGGATGGGCGGCAATAACGGCGTCAATTTCCTGCGGGTAATTGAACCGGTAGTCTTTCGGCGATGAATGTGGTGCAGTCTGCATGGGAATATCCGGAAGATATAAAATGAAAGAGGTAATTATTTTAGCCAAAACTTGTTAATTTTTTACCGCGGCTTTTACGGCAGGGCATATTCATGATACATTCTGCCGATGCGATTGCCTATCATCAAACCTGATTTCTGAGGGAAACTATGCAAAAAAACACCCCCGCCGCCGCAGCCACGGATAAACAGGCGCTTGCCGCCGATGTTTTGAAAAAACACCGCCAAAAAATTGATAAAATTGACCAGCAATTGCTGAAACTGCTGGGCGACCGTTTTGACGTGGTGCGCGATGTGGCGCAGGTCAAAATCAAGCATGATATTCCGGCTTTTCTGGGCGGGCGGGTGAACGAAGTCCGCAACAATGCCGTGAAACTGGGCATTCTGCACGGGGTTGATCCCGATTTTGTGCGCACGCTTTATACGATGCTGATTTACCAGTCCTGCGCCGAAGAAGAAGTCTTGAAACACCATGCCTTGATGCAAAAACAAAAAAAACCCGCGAAGGCGGTCGGTAAAAAGACGGTTAAAAAAGCAGGCAAGAAGGCTGCGAAGAAGTGAGTTCCCTGCCCGAAAGCACCCAAAATTCCAGCGACGGCATTGCCGCGCGGCAGGTAGCCTTCGCCGTTTTGAACGACGTGTTTTTCCAAAAACGCAGTCTGGACGAAGCCTATGTGCAGGTGGATCCGGAATTATCCGCGCTGGAAAGCCGTGACCGCGGATTTGTGCGTTTACTGGTGGCGACGGTTATTAAACGTGCACCGCAGATTGATGCCGCATTGGCGGATTTGCTGCACGAACCCTTGGCGCAGTTAAAGCCGCAGCAATTGATAAACGTCCTGCGGCTGGGCGTGGCGCAAATTGTGTTTTTGCAAACGCCGCCCCATGCCGCCGTGAATACGACGGTTGAATTGGCTGCCGCCGCGGGCATGGAGTGGCAAAAATCTTTGGTCAATGCCGTGATGCGCCGTGTGGCGCAGGGCGGTATCGATATGCCGGATAACCGCGAAGCCGGACGCATCAATACCCCCGCATGGTTGTGGCAGGAATGGATGCGTGATTACGGCGTTGAAACCGCGCTGGATATTGCCGCCGCGCATTTGACGGACGCACCGGTTGATTTTACCGTGCGCGGCAATCCGGCGGATTGGGCGGAGCCTTTGGCGGCGGATATTTTGCCGACGGGTTCGCTGCGTTTGGCATCGGCCGGATTTGTGCCGGGGCTGGCGGGGTTTGAACAGGGCGCGTGGTGGGTGCAAAATGCGGCGGCTGCCGTGCCGGTTAAAATTTTGGCGGCGTCTTTTGGCGGTGATGTGACGGGGCGCAAGGTTGTTGACCTCTGCGCCGCGCCCGGCGGTAAAACGGCGCAGCTGGCGGTGATGGGGGCGGATGTGATTGCCCTTGACCGTTCCGCGCCGCGGCTGAACCGTTTGCACGAAAATATGGAACGTTTGAATTTATCCGTGGCCACGGTCGCGGCGGATGGCGCGGTATGGCAACCAGCGGAAAAACTGGATGCCGTATTGCTGGATGCACCCTGCAGCGCGACGGGCACCATCCGGCATCAACCGGATGTGCTGCGGTTAAAAGACATACGCGATCAGGAAAAACTGGCCGCCCTGCAAAAACGTTTAATGCTGAACGCCATGAATATGCTGAAGCCGGGCGGGGTCATGGTTTATTGCACCTGTTCTTTGCAAAAAGCAGAGGGCGAGGCGCAAACCGACTGGCTGCTGGCGCAAAACGCGGGCGCTGTATTGTCGCCCGTGACGGCGGCGGATGTGGCGGGGATTGAATCCATGCTAAGCCCGCGCGGCGAGTTTCGCGCCCTGCCGCACCACTGGCCGGAACACGGCGGCATAGACGGTTTTTACGCCGCACGTTTTGTGAAGGTGTAGGTTAAAGGCGATGTCTAAAAAGATAGGCCTTTGTTTGTATTGTAATGAAACAAAAAAGCTTTGTGACGCGCATATAGTTCCTCGTGGCTTTTTAGGGGATGTTGTTGATAAAGCTTACTTGGAGATATCAAGCGAAGATGATCGAAAGAAACGAAGTCGCATAGGGCCTTATGATCGGGGCATTTTATGCGCTGATTGTGACCGAAAGATTGGTGTATATGATGAATATGCCAAGAGGTTTTTAGTGAATGAAATTGATGCTTATAGGCAAGGTATTAATCCCTTGTATGTTATTCCGGCAGACACTTTGAATTATGAGTTTTTTAAAAAGTTTTTTATTTCTTTATTGTGGCGCGCAAGTGTGTCCAGCCATCCAATTTTTCAGCATGTGTCTTTGGGGGCGTATGAGGCAATAGCTATTAAAATGATCAAGGGTGAACTTGATCTGGATGATAAAAAGTTTTCAGTTCTTGTTTTTAAGGATGCGCCTTCCTTGAAGTATGCAGATGTAATTAGTTGTGTTAGATCACGGCTTGCAAAGGTCTGGGCTTATAAATTTCATTTTGCTGGGTATCAATTTTCGATAGTGCCGAACAGTGTTTATATGTGTTGGGAGATTGATAATAATCTCTTTTCTCCTGAACTTTTTTTTCTCAAGGAAAAGCAAAATTTTGTAGTTTTAGAAGTTGACCAAGATGTTTCTGGTAAAGAGATTCTTTTGGCAAGAAAGCGTCAGTTTATGTTGAAGGTTGTTTGATGTATGTGGTTGTAAATAAAAAAACGGGGTTGTGATGCCCCGCTTTTTTTGTGTTGTGCCGGATGGATTATCCCGCTTTTTTCAAGCTGGCTTTGACGCCTTCATAGCTGTTGATCAGGCAGCGATAGGCGGGCAGGTGGTTGGAGAAAATGGTCGCCAAACCTTCCACATCGTTGCGCCAGTCGCGGTGCAATTCGCAAGCAACGCCGAACCATGTCATCATCTGCGCGCCGGCCGCCTGCATGCGTAGCCACGCCGCATCGCGCGTGGTTTGATTGAACGTGCCGGATGCATCGGTAACCACGAAAACTTCGTATCCCTCCTCAAGCGCCGAAAGGGCGGGGAAGGCCACGCAGACTTCGGTCACGATACCCGCGATGAGCAATTGTTTTTTGCCCGTAGCCTTGATGGCTTTGACGAAATCTTCGTTATCCCATGCGTTGATCTGGCCCGGACGCGCGATATAGGGCGCATCGGGGAACATTTCTTTCAATTCCGGCACCAGCGGGCCGTTGGGGCCTTCTTCGAAACTGGTGGTCAGGATTGTCGGCAGGTTGAAATATTTCGCGCTGTCGGCAAGGGCAAGGACGCTGTTTTTAAAATCATCCGGCGAAAAATCTTTTACCAGATTGGTCAGACCTGTTTGATGGTCGACCAGCAAAACTGCGACATTGTTTTTATCAAGGCGGTTGTATGTGAATTTATCGGTCATCACTTTCTCTCCTGTTCATATCAAGTCTGTTTAAAAACGTCCCAAGGCATAGTCTGTCATGGCGTCGCTGATTTCCTTCATCGTGTTCATGACAAAGGGGCCTCTGCCCACCACCGGCTCGTCAATCGGCGTGCCGCTCATCAGCAGCAGGATGCTGTCTTCTGCCGCCTCCACGGTAATGGTTTCGCCTTCTTGTGTGAAGTGCGCCATTTCCTTGGTGCCCAGCGTTTCATGGCCGTTCACAACCGTCTTGCCTTTGAGGGTGAGGAGAAAGCTGTTATGCCCCTCCGGCACCGTCACGTCAAAACGGCTGCCTGCCTTCACATGCATATCCCACAGATTGACGGGGGTGAAGGTTTTGGCCGCGCCCTGAACGCCATCATAGGCACCTGCAATGACGCGGATATGCCCCGCACCATCCGGCAGATTGACCTGCGGCATGTGGGTCGCCAGCAATTCCTGATACCCCGGTGCATCCATTTTATGCGCGGCGGGCAGGTTGACCCAGAGCTGGATCATTTCCAGCGTGCCGCCGCGGCGCGTGAAATCCATGCCGTGCATTTCTTCGTGCAGGATACCGCGTGCGGCGGTCATCCATTGCACGTCACCGGGGCCGATTTTGCCGCTGTTGCCGGCATTGTCGCTATGTTCAACTTCGCCTTGGTACACAATGGTGACGGTTTCAAACCCGCGGTGCGGATGTTCTTCGACGCCGCGCGGCTGGTCTGCGGGGGCAAAGCTTGCGGGGCCCGCGTAATCGAGCAGCAGGAAAGGGCTGATCGCCTCTGCATCCGTGTGATAGGAGAACAGGGTGCTGACGGGAAAACCGTCCCCAACCCAATGCCCGCCCGTAGCGCGGTGTACGCGGGTAATTTTTTTGTTTTTCATGGTATTTCTCCTTTCTTTGTTCGTGATATGAACGATATAGTTATTACATGCGTATGCGCAAGTACGTACAAAAAGGATACTGTAAACCCGCACAAGATCAGGGGGATGTCATGGCATCTGGCAAAGGCAAAACGGCGGCAAAACCGGCAAGCGCGGCAAAAAGCGGCGGCGCGGGTAAAGATTTGGGTAAAGATAACGGCAAATCCGTTTTTTGTCCGGTCGAAGTCACGCTCGGCCTTTTGGCGGGGAAATGGAAAGTCATGATTATCTATTACCTGCTGGAAGGCACGCGGCGGTTTAACCACCTGCAGCGCGACATGCACGGCATTACGCACCGCACACTGAGCCAGCAGCTCAAGGAAATGGAGCAGGACGGTCTTGTCCTGCGCAAGGATTACGGCGAAATTCCGCCGCGCGTGGAATATAGCCTGTCGCCGCTGGGCAAATCGCTGGCGCCGGTTTTGGCGGCCATGCATTTGTGGGGCGAAAGGCATCATAAAAAGCTGAACCGGAAATAAAGGCCGGACACGGGGGCTGTATCTGGCGCGCCTGATTCCATATTTCTCGACTTTTTTACCAGAGTCCACATTTACGCGTTGCCCGATTCGAATCGGATTGGTATAAAAGATTTATGAGTCAACGGGTTCGCATAGCTCCTTCCATCCTTTCCGCAGATTTCTCGAAACTTGGCGCTGAAGTTCAGGCCATAGACGAGGCGGGAGCAGACTACATACATCTGGATGTTATGGACGGACATTTCGTCCCCAACATTACATTTGGCCCCGTTGTTGTTGAAAATCTGCGCAAAGTTTCACAAAAGACATTCGACGTGCACCTGATGATTTCTCCGGTGGATAATTACGTCGAAGCTTTTGCCAAGGCCGGTGCCGATATCATCACCTTCCATCCGGAAGCAGGGGCGCATCCGCACCGCACCATCCAGTTGATTAAATCTTATGGCAAAAAAGCCGGGGTTTCGCTGAACCCGCATACCTGCACGTCTGTGCTGGATTATATTATTGACGACCTCGACCTGATTTTGGTCATGACGGTCAACCCCGGATTTGGGGGACAGAAATTTATTCCGCTGCTCGACAAGATTGCTGACATCCGCAAGCGCATTGACGCGACCGGACGCCAGATTGATCTGGAAGTTGACGGCGGCATCAATGCCGAAACCGCAAAGCAAGTGATTGCCGCGGGCGCTGACGTGCTTGTGGCGGGGACGGCTGTTTTCAAAGAAAAAGACTACAGGGAGGCCATCTCGCGGTTGCGCGGGTAAGCCTTTCGGGGGTAGACGGCAGAGATTGGGGAGTGTTCACCGAAGGGGTTCGGTGTTCATTGGGGTTGTTTGATGTTGCTGACAGAGCAGAGTCTCATCTATCGCGGAATCCGTCCGCTGCAAAAACTGGGCGACCTTGCCATGGTCAGCGCCCTGTTGCCGCTGGCCGGACTTTCCATGCCGCAGCGCGTGCCGGATCATTTGCGCGTTGT
>JAVEWI010000283.1:0-3098 GCA_034004625.1 Bdellovibrionales bacterium | reverse complement strand
GAGGTTTCGATCTCGAATGCCTCGATCATATCGCCGTCCTTGATGTCTTCGTAGTTATCAAAGGCCATACCGCATTCGTAGCCCTTTTGCACTTCTTTGACTTCGTCTTTGAAGCGGCGGAGGGTCTTGAGCGTGCCTTCGTGAATAACCACGTTGTCACGCAGCAGACGGACTTTGGCACCACGTTTGACCATGCCTTCGGTAACGAAACAGCCGGCAATTTTGCCGTATTTCGTAACGTTGAAGACCTGGCGGATTTCCGCGTAACCGATGAACTTTTCTTTCACTGCCGGCGACAGCAGGCCCGAGAGCAATGCTTTCACTTCGTCAATGACTTCATAAATGATCGAGTAGTAGCGGATTTCAACGCCGTCACGTTTCGCAAGGTCGCGTGCCTGCGGGTTGGCGCGGACGTTAAAGCCGATGATCAGCGCGCCGGAAGCATTGGCGAGGGTGATGTCGGATTCCGTGATAGCGCCAACGCCGGAATGCATGACGTTGACTTTTACTTCGGTGTTTTCCTCGGTCAGTTTGTTCAGGGCACCGGCAATAGCCTCGATCGAGCCATGCACGTCACCTTTGATAATAACGGGCAGGGATTTGGCGGAACCGGATTGAATATCCTGGATCATCTGGTCGATAGCGCGGCCTTTGGATTTCGCGGCATGCAGCGCACGTTTGCGGCGCAGGCGGAATTCGGAAATCTCGCGGGCTTTCGCTTCGTCCGTTACAACCACAAAATCGTCACCGGCGTCAGGCGTGCCATTCAGGCCCAGAACCTCGATCGGCTGGCCGGGGATGGCGAGCTTAACGCCTTGGCCGCGGTCGTTATGCAGCGCGCGGACGCGGCCCCATTCGGTACCGGTCACGAAAACGTCGCCCTGTTTCAGCGTACCGTTTTGCACCAGAACCGTGGCGACAGAGCCTTTGCCCTGTTCCATGCGGGATTCAATCACAGCGCCCAGACCGATGCGGTCGGGGTTGGCGCGCAGGTTGAGGACTTCTGCTTGTAGAAGGATGGCTTCTTCAAGCGCGTCGAGGCCTTTTTTCGCCTTGGCCGAAACTTCCACGCTCTGGCTGTCGCCCCCCATGTCTTCGGTCACGACTTCGTATTGCAAAAGCTCGGTACGCACTTTTTTCGGGTTGGCGGTGGGAAGGTCGCATTTGTTGATGGCAACGATAATCGGCTTGCCTGCGGCCTTGGCGTGGCTGATGGCTTCCACCGTTTGCGGCATCACGCTGTCGTCGGCGGCAACCACCAGGACAACGATGTCCGTCACGTCCGCACCGCGGGCGCGCATTTCGGTAAAGGCCGCGTGACCGGGGGTGTCGATGAAGGTGATTTTCTTGCCGCTGCCCGTGGTGATCTGGTACGCGCCAATGTGCTGGGTAATGCCGCCGGATTCATGGGCGGCGACATCTGCCTGACGGATGGCGTCAAGCAGGGAGGTTTTACCGTGGTCAACGTGACCCATGATGGTCACGACCGGCGGGCGGTGCTGCAATTGCTCTTCGGTATCATCGATGCCAAGGATATCGGATTCCACGTCGGATTCCGAAACGCGTTTCAGCGTATGGCCGAATTCATGCACGATCAGTTCCGCCGTATCCGCGTCAATCGTTTGTGTTGCTGTGGCCATGATGCCCATGGTCATCAGTTTTTTCACGACATCGCCCACACGTTCCGTCATACGGTTGGCCAGTTCTGCAACGGTGATGACTTCGGGGACGATCACTTCGCGGTATTGCTTGCTCTGCGATTGTTGGGCGCTGAGCATTTTCATTTTCATGCGTTCGCGGGCACGGCGTTGCGCGGCGAGGGACGGGCTCTTGGAATCGCGGTCTTCGAAACCGTCGTTCAATACCTGGCTGACCGTCATCTTCGCGGTGCTGCGGCGGCGTTGCTGGCCATAGCGTGACAATGCGCCGCGTTTTTTGTTGATTTCATCGGCAATCGACGGTGCCGCGCGGTCGTCCGCACGTCCGTGGTTGTCGAATTTCCCGCGACCTTGGCCGCGGCTTTCCGCTGCCTGCGCATCGGCGGGGCTGGCGGGTGTAGCGGTAGTAGTGGTGCGGGTGTTCTGCGCGGATGCGGCGGCGGATTTACGGGCATCTGCGTCGCGTTTGCGGCGGTCCTGTTCTTCCTGCTCGTTAATCTTGCGCAGTTTCGCCAGTTCCTGTTCACGCGCCTGTTCGGCGGGCGATTTGGTGATGACCGGCTGGGCAGGTTCTGCGGGTTTGGCCGCTTCTTCTTCCACCGGTTTGGATTTCACGACCACCTGCGTCTGGTATTGCGTGGCGGGCGTGTTGTCCTTGGGCGCGTGCTGTGCCTGTTGCAGGGCACGTGTGCGTGCTTCGCGTTCCGCATCCGTCAGGTGCAGGTCATGCTGCGTGTCGTCCTGATGGCGGGATTGTTCGGCATCGCGGCCACGGCGTTTTTTCACTTCGACCGCAACCGGTTTGGCAGAGCGGCCCACCGCAACGTTCTGGCGTGCATTCCCTGTGGCAACCGGCGCCTTCAGGCTCAGCGTGCCTTTGCCAGCGCCAAGCGTCAGCTTGCCGGGCTCTTTCGCGCCTTGCTCGTTTTTGGGCTCTTTTTTATCTTTTTCAGCCATTGTCGTCTGTTGCCTTCCTGATGGATGTCGAAGTGTTATATGTCCGCGGGGTCACATGGTGGTGTTATCCGCCTACGGCTTCTGCGGCTTGTTCTTCCGTTTCTTCTTCGGTGAACCAGCCGGCACGAGCCGTCATGATAATGTTGTTGGCCTGGCTTTCGGTCAGCAGATCCGCGCCAACGATTTCGCGCAGCTCGTCACCGGCGAGGTCGCCAAGGTCATCCAGCGTTTTGACATTGTTTTTGCCAAGCGCGAGGATCATGTCCTGTGTCAGGCCGGAAATGTCGGACAGTTCGCCGCTGATGCCCAGTTCCTTGGCCGTTTTTTCAAATTCGATTTTCTTCGCGGCAAGGAAATTGGCGGCGCGGTTGTTCAGCTCAGCCGCAACATCGCCGTCAAAGCCTTCGATACGGGCCAGTTCGTCAATGGACGTTTCAACGATGTCTTCGATAGACGTGAAGCCTTCGACCACCAGCAGGTGCG
>JAVEWI010000007.1:0-14403 GCA_034004625.1 Bdellovibrionales bacterium | reverse complement strand
GGGCAGCGTACGGGCCAAGGATGTTGTGCTATCGACTGCGGTTTATGGCGATGCGGTGGACAAACGCCTGCAACATGCGGCTATTCCGGTGCAGACCTATATCATGGTGACGGAGCCGATCAGCGATGATGCCTATGCCGCGTCCCTGAATACCGAATATGCGATTTACGACAGCCGTTTTTGCAGCGATTATTACCGCCGCCTGCCAGAGGGGCGTTTGCTCTGGGGCGGGCGCGTCGGGCTTTTCGCGCATCCGGATAATATTGCCGAAGCGATGACGGGCGATTTGTACAAAGTCTATCCGCAATTAAAAGGCGTGGTGAAACCCGCATTTGCATGGGCGGGTTTGCTTAGCTATGCCGCACACAAAATGCCCATGATCGGCAAACTGGAAGATGGGCTTTGGTATAACACCGGCTATGGCGGGCACGGGCTTTGCCCCACCACCGCGGGCGGGGAAATCATGGCGGCGGCGATTGCCGCGGGCGATCAGGGATACCGCGCCTTTGACGATTTCCGCCTGTCCTATACGGGCGGCAAGGCCGGACGTTACGGCGCGCAGATGGTTTATCTGTGGTGGAAGTTGAGAGATCATTTAAATATCTGATTTTAAATGATTTAACGGAGTACATTTTTCCGTATTGCGTATTGACATAACGGCGCGTGGTTTTTAAAGTGGCTGCATTGTTTTGCCCCGCCGATTCATGCCTGCGTTATGCGGGCGGGCATTTTCATGTGTAATGCCAGATAGCCCCAGATACCTATAGTCCCAAACGTTTTTAGACACCTACAGTTAAGGATAGCGCCGCGATGAGCACCGATCCGAACCAGAACAACAAACCCGCCGCCAAAAATTTCAGCCTGCGCGAAGATGCCAAAACGCTGGGCAGTGCCGCGCGCCGTTTTTTCAAAACCCTGCGCCTTGCGCTGACCACACAGCAAACGCTGGACGAGCGCGTGGTGGAAGCCGCGAAGCAAATGGATCTGGCGAAGCTGGAAAAAGCAGTGGCAGAGGGCGGCAATATCAACAAAACCAGCGGATGGCGCGATGACACGCCGCTGCTCCATTTTATTAACGAATGCAATGCGGAGGCTGTCGCCAAGGCTGTGGCTTTGGGCGCCAAGCCGAATTTGAAAACGGGCTATGGCGAAGCATCCCCCATGGGCGCCGCGATTAAAAAAGGCGACCCTGCGATTGTAAAAATCCTGCTGGCGGCGGGGGGCGATCCGAATGCGCGCACCGCTTTGGGTCATGATGGTTTTGCCTATGCTGTCGCCATGCGTAACGATGCCGTGGCCGATATGTTGCTGGCGGCGGGGGCTAATCCTGATATCGGTACAAATGATTCATGGACGGCCCTGACCTATGCCGCGCGGAATAACGATGTGAAACGCACGGCGCAGCTGTTGGATCTGGGCGCACGCAGTTATGTGCGCGACCGCGACGGGCGCAGCGTGCTCGACATCGCTGCAGCGCAGGAAAGCTTTGCTGCGCGCGATCTGGTGCAGGCGCATATAGATGCGCAGGTGCCCGCATGGCAAAAAGTCAGTGACCATCAATCCGCCCATGTCAGCATCCTGCGCGGGCAGGGCTATCGCCTGACCGAAATTTTCAATTTCGAAACACGCGAAGCCACGCTGGTCACGCATAATTTTGAAACGGGCCGCGACAGTACGCAGGTGCGTGATTTTGCGGATATTAAAAACAAACAGCGCATTGCCGATGCGCAAAAGATGCTTGATCCCGCTGCCGCGCAAACGCCGGCCAATCAGGACAAACCCCAAAAACCCGCCGCCGGTACGCCCAAGGCAGGGTAAGTGCCGCAATGATGATGCCCTTTGACAACCGATGAAAAACCGCGCCAGCAGGGGGATGCCGGCGCGGTCAAGGTGGAGGGGCGGGCATTCTTGCCCTTGCCGCGAAATTCCTTTTCGGGTGAAACGTTTATCGAGCGAGATAATTTTATACGTTGCTGCGTTTGCGGTGACGCTCCAGCTTGTCTGTATAAAGCGCACGGTCGGCGGCGCGGTACAATTCGGTATAGGATGTCCGCGTATCAACGGCAACCGCACCCAGGCTGGCGCCAAATCGCAGCGTGACGCCGTTATATCTGAGGATGATACGGTTTAGCTCCGTGCGCAGGATGGCAATGCGCTTTGCCGCTTTTTCCATGTCGGTATCGGTCAGAAAGACTGCAAATTCATCCCCGCCCAGGCGTGCAATGCCGTCCAGCAGGCGCAGATTGCGCGATAAAATCTCGGCAACTTCGCGCAGGCAAGCATCACCGGCATCATGCCCGTGGGTGTCATTGATGGCTTTGAACAGGTCAAGGTCGATCAACAGCAGGCAGCCGGGCTGCGTGTCTTCGCGGCGGCGCTGGCGTTCACGCTCCTGCGTGAAAAAGCTTTCAAACCCGCGGCGGTTCATGACGCCGGTCAGGCTGTCGGTGACGGCGATGGCTTCCAGTTCGCGGATGCGTTTTTCCTGCGCGGCGATTTGTTTTTCCGCAGCGCTCAGGCGGCTTTGCGTATCGCTCAACAGGGCAGCAGTGGTGCTGTGCAGGCGCTGTGCCGCATTTAACTCCGGTTGCAAAAAGGGGGTGATGCCAGCAGTTTCGTTCAAGACGATTTCGGCGATTTGAGCGGTCATGATGTTTTCCCTACGGTGAAGTGTCCCTACACCTTGGGTATATGCCAGTTTCGTGCCAGTTTTATGGCTAGTGGCGCCTGTCATGGAAGTATTTAAAATCAAGGGCTTAAATTAAGGCTTCGAGCCAGGGGTGGGGGGTGAAGCTGGTTTTGCGGAAAAAAATGCCGCTGCGGCTCTGGTTGTTTTTGCCCCGTCATGCGTTATCTTGGAATAAGATAACAAGACGGCAAAGAAAAGCCGGTAACCGGCAAAGGGTGTTTTTGGACATGACAAAGTTTTATCAGGCGCTGTGCGCGGTCAGTTTTGCGGCTTTGGCGGCTGCGGCATCTCCCGCGCCGCTTTGGGCGCAGACTGGGTCTGTGGGACTGGGCGCTGCGCCTGCCATGCCGGCGACACCCGCGCCGGCTGTGCCTGCGCCGCATGCATCAGCCACTGCCTATGCCCCGCACAAGGCTTTGTATGAATTGAAACTGGTCGCCGTCAGCTCCGGCGCCGGTATCACCGATATTCGCGGCAATATGCTGTATGAACAGGACGATGCCTGCGACGCCTGGACGACCGATCACCGCTTTACTATTGAATATTATTATCCTGAACGCCCGGCCAGTGTGAATACGACTCATTACGTGTCATGGGAAGCCAAAGACCAAAGCCAGTTCCAGTTCAATTCCGAACGGCAGGAAAACGGCACGCCTGTTGAACTTTTGCGTGGTGCGGTGACGCGCGGGGCAGATACCGCGGCGGTTGCCGAATATACCCGTCCGGAAGATTTATATTTCAACCTGCCCAAGGGATATGTGCTGCCCAGTTTCCACACGCAGGAAATCATCCGCGCGGCGCGTGAAGGCCGCCCTGTTTTTAACGCTGTATTATTTGACGGCACTGATAAAAAAGGCCCGGTCGAGGTCAATGCGATTGTGACGCGCAAATTGACCGCAGCGGAAGTCGAAAGCAAATTGCCGCAGGTAAAATCGGGCCAGAAGATTGACAAGAATTTGCTGGCGGCCGATGCGTGGCTGGTGCGTATGGCGGTTTTTCCCGCCGATGATGCCGAAGGCATGTCGCCGACATATGAAATGAACCTTGTGCTGCATGAAAACGGCGTGGTCAGCCATGTATTGGTGGATTACAAAAGCTTCAAGGTTGAGCAGACCCTGACGGCGGTCGAGTCATTGGCTGCCAAGCCCTGCAAATAGTTCCCTGAGATTGTTTAAACTTCGCTAAGAAGTCTTAACCGATTATTAAGCTTTCCCCGCGTATAACCGAGGGGAAGGCGCGCTATCCGCCTGACATCTGCGGAGAATTCTATGAAAAAGAAAGTTCTCATCGTTGAGGATAACGAGCTGAACATGAAGCTGTTCGAGGATCTGCTCGGCGCGCATGGCTATGACACCATCAAAACCCGCGACGGCACCCATGTACTGGAAATGGCGCGGGAACAGCGTCCTGATTTGATTATCATGGATATCCAGCTGCCCGAAGTTTCCGGTCTGGAAGTCACGCAATGGCTGAAAAGTGACCATGAATTGCGCGCGATTCCCGTGATTGCCGTCACGGCCTTTGCCATGAAGGGGGACGAAGACAAAATCCGCCAGGGCGGCTGCGAAGATTATGTCAGCAAGCCGATATCGATCACGGATTTTATACGGGTGGTTCAAAAACACTTGGAAAAGTAAGCCAAATAATCTTTTAAAAATAAGCCCCTAATCTTTTAAAAATAAGATTGTAAAAGCGGTAAGGCTTCCTTTAACATTTTGCTTTAGGGTTGTTAGGGAGGGGTTCTCTCTCCTGCGAACAAAGGGTCGGTTCTATCATATGACAGCGCGTGTACTGGTTGTTGACGACATTCTGCCGAACGTCAAACTGCTCGAAGCCAAGCTCAGCGGCGAATATTTCGATGTGATCACCGCAACCAGCGGCGCCGAAGGCATCCAGAAAGCGGAACAGGAAAGCCCCGATATTATTCTGCTCGACGTGATGATGCCGGGCATGGACGGTTTTGAAACCTGCCAGCGTCTCAAAAGCAATCCCGCAACCGCGCATATTCCTGTGGTCATGGTCACGGCCTTGACCGATGCGACAGACCGTGTGCGCGGGCTTGAATCCGGCGCGGATGATTTCCTGTCCAAACCCGTGAACGACGTGGCGCTGATGGCGCGCGTGCGGTCGCTGGTGCGTTTGAAAATGACGGTGGATGAATGGCGCATTCGCGAAAACACAGCCAATCAATTCGGCTTTGTCGGCAACAAGGGCACGTTTTTGGCGGAACCGTCGGAAAAAGCCAGCGTACTGATTATCGAAGACCGCAATTTCGAAAGCGAAAAATTCATCGAAACGCTGAAACGTGACGATGACGAAATTATCGCCGTGCGTGGCGGCGAACAGGCCATGGACATGGCGCAGCAAAATGATTTCGACATCATCATGGTCAGTCTGAATTTGCAAAACGAAGACGGCCTGCGTCTTTGTTCGCATCTGCGTTCCAACGAACGCACGCGTGCCGTGCCGATTTTGATGGTGGCCGAAGACGCCGACATGAAACGCATTGCCCAAGGTTTGGAAATCGGCGCGCATGATTATATTTTGCGCCCCGTGGACCGCAACGAACTGCTGGCCCGCGTGCGTACGCAAATCCGCCGTAAACGCTATCAGGACCGCCTGCGTTCAAACTATGAACAAAGCCTGTCTCTTGCGCTGACCGACAGCCTGACGGGGCTTTTCAATCGCCGCTACCTGATGGTGCATCTGGAAAAATTGCTGAACAAGAACAAGGAAAATAACAAATCCTTGTGCTGTTTGATGATGGACATCGACCATTTCAAAAAAATCAACGATACCTATGGCCATCAGGTCGGTGATGATGTTCTTAAAATCTTTGCCGAACGCGTGGCGCAGCGCCTGCGCAGCTTTGACCTTGTCGCGCGTCTGGGCGGTGAGGAATTTGTGGTCGTCCTGCCCGATATCAGTCAGGACATGGCGTTCCAGGTGGCAGAGCGTTTGCGCAAAGGTATTTGCAATACCAAATTCGAAGTATCCGGCCCCAACGGCCCGATTGATGTCAGCGTCAGCATCGGCGCCGCCATGATTTTCGGCGCACAGGAATTGAAAGTCGAAGAGGCTTTGAAGCTGGCGGATGATGAATTGTATCGCGCCAAGGAAGGCGGTCGTAACCGCGTTTACTTCATGGGCCACGGACATGTGCAATTGCCCGAACGCCCTGCCGCACCCGTATCGGCCGACGGCACGCCGGTTGACGAAAAAGTCAGCGGCGATACGATCAAGAAAATTATCTAAATTTTCTGTCCAGTAAAATAGCGTGCCGTGCAAGCCGCTCTTCTGTGCTTGCTTGTGCGCGGTCTGTGGTGCTGCGCCGCTGGATGGCCAAGGCCATGGGCGGCAAGTGTTGTCGCCTGTCTGCGCGAAGAGTGATCAGCCAATATAAGCGGCCAGATCCCGCGCGAGGCGAAGAGAGCGCCGGCAATCACAAACAACAAAAAAGGCGGTGCCTGAAGCGACCGCCTTTTTGTATGCGCGAAAAGCGAAGATTACTTCATCTTGCCTTCGGTATAAACTTCATGCACGCGTTTTTTCGGGTTAAACTTTTTCAGTTTCAGTTTATCCGTCGTGTTGCGCGAATTCTTTTCAGAGAAATAAACGTGATCGCCATCGGGGCTAACCAGTTTGATTGTCGCGCGGGGACCTTTTTTTGCCATCGTCGTCGTCCTTAGGGGTTTGCGTCTCTAGTCTTCAATTAAATTCCATAATCGCCGGTATGCCTCAGCGGCCGTGAATCGCTAAACGGCGCGATAACCATGCGAGTGGCTGAAAATACCTTTTCGTTCCGTAAAGTCAAGGGGAAATCAAAAAACCGCGCTAAACTTGCGTATTTACAGCGATTTTTCACAGGAAAACAGCAAGTAAAAGTGATTTCGCTTAAAACCTGCGGAAGAAATTGAAAATGCGGAAACGCGTATGGCGGAAACGCAAGGGAGCTTCGGTTAAAATCAGGCACAGGCAGCCTTGCGGCCCTGCTTGCGGTGCATGCACAAAGGCAGGGTCTTCTATCACCACCATGTCGCCGGTGGCATAGCTGCCTGTATGGTCGCTATACCCGCCTTGCAGTACCAAGGTCATTTCACGTCCGCGGTGGCTATGGGCGGGGGCTTGCTGGCCGGGATAAAGGCGTATCAGGCGCAGGCGGTGGCGGCAGGGGCTGCCTGCGGGGACGTGCAGCGACACAGCCTCTACGCCGCTGTGCATCTGTTTCCAGCGAATGCTGCGTTCTGTGCAATTACCGCAGAGCAGGTTCATGACAGCGGGCGGAATGGCTTCGTCACGCTGCATGGGGTCGCGGCATCTGGGCGGCGCAGCAGGGGCGGGTTTCTCGATCCTGGCCATGATTTTGTCAAAGCAATCGCCGGATACGGGCACGGTGTCTGTTTCCGGGCAATCGCATACCATTTTGGCGCCCATGGCCTGATAGGCCTCCATCTTGTGTCGCGCCGCGGGGTTTAACGAGACGTGGCAAGCGACGATCAGCGCTTCGCTCGGGCGCAGATGCCCCGCCGCGTAATGCATTAAAACGGTTTCTATCAGATGCGGGTTACTCATTTTGTTTTCTCCCCGCTGTTTTTGCGCAGGGCCATGCCGCCACGCAGTTTTTCAAGCGCGATACGCAGGCGCGATTTGACCGTGCCCAGCGGAATATGCGTTTCATCCGAAATGGCCTGATGTGTTTTGTCTTCAAAAAATGCCATGCGCAGCAATGACGCCTGATCTTCGGGCAGGGCGTCAATCGCGGCGTGCAATTTTTCTGCTGTTATGCTGTCAACATAGGCGTCGTCCGGCGCGGGGCTGGCGGCCTGTTCCAATGCGGGACTGTCGCTATTGATCTCTACATATTTTTCGCGGCGCAGGGCGTCAATCCGGCGGTTACGCGCAATGGTGAAAATCCATGTGCTGGCGGCGGCCTTGTGCGGGTCGAATTGCGCGGCTTTTTCCCAGATGGTGACAAAAGTATTTTGTACGGCTTCTTCCGCCAGGGCTTCGGACGCGCCGTGTTTCAGCAGATATGATTTCAAACGCGGGGCGTAATATTCAAAAAGCGTGCGAAAGGCATCGCGGTCCTGCCGCGTGCCTACCTGCACCAAAAGATCTTCGTGCGGCGTCGCGGGCGCAGATGCAGCCACCCGCGGCGCATCCTGCTGTGGAATATGCGCCATAGGCTTTTGTAGGCGTGCGTGCGGGCGAAAAGCAAGGCTTTCCGGCGGCAAAAAGGCAAAAGGCGGTGCGATGGTTGTCATGGGTGTTTTATCCTGATCCTTGGCTTTTTTACGGTTTTTGCTTGGCTTTGGATCAGTCAGAGTCTAAGTTACTCATAAGGTTCAAGATTTTAAAGGATGCCCGCCATGAAAAATACAACCGTCATCACCAAAAGCTTCCGCAGCCTGCTGGCGGCGGGTGGTTTTGCAGCCCTTTTGATGAGCGGCGCGGCGATGGCCAGCACCCAGACCCAGTCTTTGGGCGCTTTTGGCGATTGGAAAGCGCATAGTTTTGTGGATGGCGGCGGTAAAGTTTGTTTCATGACCAGCGAACCGCAAAAGTCCGAAGCGAATGTCAAAGGCGTCAATCGCGGCAAAATCGCGTTTTTTGTTACGCATTGGGCGGCCGATAAAACCAAAAACGTTATCAGCGTTTCCATGGGATATCCTCTGAAAGAAGGCACGCCCGTGACGGTTACGGTGGACGGCAAAACTTTCGCATTGGCAACCAACCTGTCGAATAAACCGGAAGAAGCCGAGATGGCATGGGCAGCCGATCAGGCAACAGATGATGCGCTGGCCGCCGCCTTGCAAAAAGGCAGCCGTCTGGTGGTCAAGGGCACGTCCCGCCGCGGCACACTGACGACGGATACCTACAGCCTGAAAGGCACGGGGGCTTCTTACCGCGCGATCAGTCAGGATTGCGGCGTATAAATGAAAATCCTTTAAAACAAGCAATAAAAAAGCCCTCCGCATAACGGAGGGCTTTTTTATTGTAACCCCGAAGGGGGATTAGTTTGCCAGCGACCAGGTGCCGTCGCTGTTTTTGCATGCCGTGCCATAAGCCGTTTCGGCCTGGCCATCAACAACGATGGTCTGGCGGTATTGGCGGCATACGCCACCGGTGGAGGAATTGATGCCTTCACGGATGGGGGTGACAGAACCGCTGTGGCCCGATTCAGGGTTGCTCCAGTTAATCGTCTGGTTCAGCGGGGCGCTATAGGCCTGATTAACCGCACCGTTGTGGTATTCCATGTCCGCGCGGTCAAGCGAACGGCCAATCGAGCTGCCCACAAAGGCGCCGATCAGTGCGCCCGCGCCCGTGGTCCAAAGACGTCCGCTGCCGCCACCCAGAGCAGAACCTGCAAGGCCGCCCAGAACCGCGCCGCCGGCGGTGCCAACCGTTTGCTTTGTTCCCATGCCCCAAGGCTGTTGGGAACCATCCTGCGCGCAGGCACCCAGCGCGAGAGCGCATGAGAGAACCAGAGCCATAAAACCTTTTTTCATCGTCGTTTGCCTTTCTTCCTGAAACTCAACAGGGAATTGTTTTTACACCCCTGACACTTTATATAAACGTTCTAGCACAAGTTTTGTTCACGGCAATATTTAATAAAATAAGCCGTCTTACCTATGACACGGATAAATCATGGAAATCCTGCGCAGCCAAGACCCGATTTCTTTTTTCCAGAACTGGCTTTCCGAAGCCGTCCGGAGCGAACCCAATGACGCCGAAGCCATGGCGCTGGCGACCGTGGGGGCGGACGGGTTCCCGTCTGTCCGCATGGTTTTGTGTAAAGGAGCCGATGCGCAAGGGTTCCGGTTTTTTACCAACGGCGACAGCCGCAAGGGGCAGGAACTGGCCGCCCATCCGCGGGCGGCGCTGTGTTTTCACTGGAAATCACTGTTGCGGCAGGTGCGGGTAGAGGGGCGCGTGGAAAAACTGCCCGCTGCCGAAGCGGATGATTATTTCCTGTCCCGTCACCCGCTCAGCAAGCTGGGTGCATGGGCCAGCCGCCAGTCACAGCCGCTCGACAGTCGCGCGACGCTGGAACAGCGCGTGGCGCAGGTTGCGGAGAAATACAAAGACCAGCCCGTGCCGCGTCCGCCTTATTGGGCGGGGTATCTGGTGGTGCCGGAAAGAATCGAATTCTGGCAGCAGGGCGAAGGCCGTTTGCACGACCGGTTTTTGTTCACCCGCATGGGCGACGGGTGGGATTTAACCCGTTTGAACCCCTGATTTTACCGGAACTTTGCCTCTTTTTCGGATATGCAGGCGCAAAAGATCAGGAGAAGAGGTGCTGCTTCTTCCATAATCTTTGTGGCATTGGTATAATGGCAGCATGAAGATGCAGGATCAAAAATCCACCGCGGGTTCGCGTACCGGCGATATTCCCTTCGATTTCGACAGGGCGGTTCAGCGTGCGCGGCAGGATTATCCGGCCGAAACCCGCAATATCACTTTTATCGACATTGATCGGCCCGACGCGCAACAGCAATATGCCGGCTGGCTTGCGCAGCTGTCGCCAAAGGCGCGTGTGCGTGCAACGCAATGCGGCGTGCCCAAACTGGAATCCGATACCGGCGCTTTCGCCATGGGGTTTGAAGGCAAGGTTGTGGTTGCCGTGCATGGGCAGCAACCGCAAAGCTGGCGTGTCCCTGAAATTCCGCAAGGGCGCTGGATGCAATATGTGTTCGACCATGAATTAGGCCATGCGGTTGTCAAAGGCGGCATGTATAACGGCATTTTGAACCCGCCGCCGAATTTCAAGGAAAGTATTGCGGATAGTTTCGCCGTGCTGCGCGGGTTGCGTAATGGAACCTTGCAGCGTGAAGAAATCCGCATATTGGCCGACCACCGCATGGAAGATTTTATGCGGCGTCAAGGCCTGCCGCAGCAGCATTTGACCACCATGGCGCTGGACGCGCTGGTAATAAATCCCAAACAAACGGATTTTATGTCGTTATCTCATGCCGAAATCAAATCGGTTGCCCATGCGCATGCCAAGGCGTTTTCGAATGACAGCAAAACCAATCTGGCTTTGATTAGCTCCAAATTTTGCTGGGACGGTGAAAAGTCGGATGTGGAAAAATTACACACCCATGTGAAACGCCTGACCGATCTGGCGGAACAAGCGCCAGCGGACAGTTCGCGTTTTTACATTGCCCTGCGCGCGCTGAAAACGCCCTTGGCGGAAAAAGCCGTTTCGCATTACATATCGGCCGAAGCGTGGCAGGAAAAATTGCAAAAACTGGAAAGCCGCGCCCCGCACCGCGACGTGGGGGCGGTGGCGGCCGCACAAAAACCCGCAGTCACCGCCGAAACGGCAGCAGCCGGTATTGTGGCGCGGGTAAAACAGCATTTCACAAAACTGCGTATTTAAAAGCTTTTTTGGTATTTCCGGAAATCTGCGGGGTGTTGTTACGCCTTGCCGCATGGCTTTATTTTTCGGCGGCGGCTGTATATACTTCCCTTGTTTTTTGACATCGCGGGAATATATCCGGTTTGCGCCCATGGGCGCCCATGGGAGTTTGATGCCCTGTGCCGTTTTTGCCCTGCGCCGCTTTTTACAAGGAGTTTATACGTGTCCGAGAAAATGGAATTCCAGACCGAAGTCAGCCGCCTGCTCGACATCGTGGCCAATGCGCTTTACACGGAAAAAGAAATTTTTCTGCGTGAACTTGTTTCCAATGCCTCCGACGCGTGCGATCGTTTGCGTTACGAAGCCATCGCCAAACCCGAATTGATTGCGGGCGATGCGGATTTTAAAATCCGTCTGTGGTTCGATACCGATGCGCGCACGCTGACCATTTCCGACAATGGGATCGGCATGGACCGCGAAGCTTTGATCAAAAACCTCGGCACCATCGCGCATTCGGGCACGCGCGAACTTGTGCAAAATCTGGGCGATGCCAATAAAAAAGACGTGAACCTGATCGGCCAGTTCGGTGTGGGTTTTTATTCCGCATTCATGGTTGCGAACCGTGTGGATGTCACCAGCCGCCGCGCGGGCGATGCCACGGCGTGGGTATGGTCGTCCGATGGCCGCGGCAGTTATACGCTGGACGAAGCGCTCAAAGACACGCGCGGCACCGAAATCGTGCTGCATATCAAAGATGAATCTTCGGAATTTTTGATCGAAGAGCGTTTGAAGAATGTGATTAAAAAATATTCCGACCATATCAGCTTCCCCATCCTGATCGGCCCCGGCGACAAGGGCGTGATGGTGAACGCGGCCTCGGCCCTGTGGGTACGTCCCAAGGCGGAAGTGACCGAAGACCAATACAAAGAATTTTACCGCAGCGTTGCCGGCACCATGCAAATGGACGAGCCCTGGATGACCATCCATTGGCGGGCAGAGGGTGCGGTTGAATACAGCAATCTTTTGATGATCCCCAGCATGAAGCCGTTTGATCTTTACGATCCGCGCCGCCACCACGGGGTAAAGCTGTATGTGAAACGCGTGTTTATTACCGAAGGCGTCGAAGGCCTCATCCCGCCGTTCCTGCGTTTTGTCAAAGGCGTGGTCGATAGCGAAGATTTGCCGCTGAACATCAGCCGTGAAATGCTGCAATCCAACCCGATGATTGCGAAGATGAGCAGCGCAATCACCAAAAAAATCCTGTCGGAGCTGGAGCAAAAAGCAAAAGACGATCTGGCGTCCTTTGAAAACTTCTGGGCTTTGTTCGGCCCGGTGGTCAAGGAAGGCCTTTACGATGCGCATAACCATCGCGAACAGCTGTGCCGCGTGGCGCGTTTTTATTCCACACATGGCACGGGATTGGTGTCGATGGACGAATACATCGGCCGCATGGTAGAGGGGCAGGATCATATCTATTATCTCTCCGCCCCCACGGTGGAAGCGGCGCGCAACAGCCCGCAGCTGGAAGCTTTCCGCGCGCGCGGTGTCGAAGTTTTGTTCATGACAGACGCGATTGACGAATTCTGGCTGCCCATGCAAAGCGATTACAAGCAGAAGAAATTCAAATCCGTCACACGCGGCGATGCGGAATTGTCGAAAATCAAACCTCTGGCCGGTCAAGAAAAGCCGGAAGAAAAACCGGAAGACATCGATGCCACCGAAACATTGCTGGCGCGGATGAAAGATATTCTGGCGCTGGAGGTCAAGGATGTGAAACTGTCCGAACGTTTGGTCGACAGCCCCGTCTGCCTTGTCGCGCCGGAAAACGACATGGACATCAACATGCAAAGGTTGCTGAAAAAAAACCAGGCCTATGACGGCATGCATCAGCATATTCTTGAAATCAACGCCCGCCATCCGGTGATTGCGAAATTGCAATTGCTGGCGGCGAATGACGGGGAAGAGGCGAAATTGCTTTTGCAGGATACAACTCTACTGCTTTTGGATCAGGCGCGGATTATCGAAGGCGAACCTTTGAAAAATCCCGGTGATTTTGTGCGCCGTCTGAGCCGCGCGATGGAAAAAGGCCTTGTGACGGGATAATTATCCCGCGAGAGGTTTATAAAAAACCGCCCTTGATCGGGGCGGTTTTTTATGGCGCATGTGGATTTACGGTGATTTTTTTCTGCCGCAATTTTGCATGAAAGAGGTGACGGTGCAGGTAATACCAATGCGAAAGTTGCCCCGTCACAGGTTCATGCTGCGCCAGAAAATGGCTGAGCTGTTTATTGTATTCTTCTTGGCTGATGTGCTGTGTCATGGCGATATTCCCGCGCGGTTAAAAAAAGGCAGGAGGCCTGTTGTGCCATCCTGCCTTTAGGAATCTGTGTGACGTAAAAGGAGCGCAAAATTACGGCGTGGTTGTTTTACCGCCGGCGGAGGCCAGCAGGGCGATAATTTGCGGCGATCCGGATTTAACGGCGATGGACAGTGCGTTCCAGCCATTGCGCGTTTCGGCGGCAATATTGGCGCCGGCGGTAATCAGCTCCGCCACGGCTTTCAAATGGTGGTTGCGCGCGGCCTTCATCAGCGGTGTCCAGCCTTGCGTATCGGCGGCATTGATGTCGGCGCCGTCTTCGATCAGGCGGCGCAGCTGGCGCAGGTCGCCGCTTTCCGCAGCACGCAACAGTGCGGTGCGGTCGGGCGCGGCTGCGGAGGGCGCAGGTGTCAAACCCGCAGCAGGGCGGCGGTTCAGGGATTGGGGACGGCGGGAAAAAGACGGATGGGGCTGGGTATAAGCAAGCGCGGACATGGTGCCTCCTGGGCATAAAAAAAGCCGCCGACGTATAGCACACGCGGCGGACTTGTCCGCCAACGCTTTAGCTGCATTTATAGAGCGCCCGCAAGCTGTCGGCTTCAAATCGGCGCTATCATTTGATTCTGCGCTTCTTTGCCTGTTTTGTCAAGCAGTGCAGCAAAAGCCTGTAAAACCGCTATAAATCATGTGTCGGCCTGTAAGCAGAGGCAAAAGAAAAAGGCCGCCGCGCGAATGTCGCGCAGACGGCCTTCCCTGTATAAAAGGAGCAACCAGACGCCAAGAAACCCCTAACCGGCGTCGCTGTGCAGGGCCGTCGCCCCGAACATGTCCTCCTCGTACATCTCGATATCTTCGGGGGTAAAGCCGAAGTGATGCCCGATTTCGTGCAGGATCACGCGGTTGACAAGTCGCGTCAGATCCTCTGCGCTGTCTGCCCATTGATCCAGGATAGGACGGCGGTACAGGTACAGCGTGTCTTGTCTTTTGCTGCCTGCGCCCAGATGTCCGGTAATGGCCGGTCCTGCGCTTTGATAG
>JAVEWI010000282.1:0-3108 GCA_034004625.1 Bdellovibrionales bacterium | reverse complement strand
CCCGTACCGACACGGTGCCCGATACATCGGAGTACAGCAGTCTCGGTAAAGGCCTTCTACTCGAAGAAAAAGTGAACGAAGAGAATATCCTCGAAGAAGATAAAAAAGACGATGAAGGGAAACCTGTCGCCCTTACATACGAAGCTGTATTGAAACTCTATAAAGACGGTCAATATGACCGCGCTTTGCCGCACCTTGAAATTCTGGCGAATGGCGGACATACGGCAGCCAGAGAAATTCTGGGTATCATGTATAACCTGGGCCAGGGCGTCGATCAAAACCCGACAAAGGCCTTCGAACTTTTGGCGCCCGCAGCAGAGCAAGGCCGCCCCTTGTCACAGCACCATATTGGTGTGATGAGCTATACAGGCAATGGCACACAACAAGACCCCATCCGCGCCTTGATGTGGCTGCAGCTTGCACTCATCAACTATCCGGAAGGGGAAGAAAAAGCTGCGGCACGCAAAGACCGCGACTCTGTTTTTAGCCGCCTGAACCGCCGCGACCGCGAAAATGCCATGCAGCTGACACGCGAATGGCTGACCAAGCGTGGCGAAGCCCACTTGCTGGATATGGCGAAATAAAACACGCAGCGCAGAAAACGCTGCGTCTTAGCACTTTCACGCAAAACAAAAGGCGGCATCGTAAATGCCGCCTTTTGTTTACCTGACAAAAAATGTCTTAGGCGAATTTCGTTTTGAAACCTTGCAGAACCTGATCTTTTGCAAGCTTCGCACGGTCGTACATGAAACCGGCGGTTTGGGCACCCATCTGCGGATTTTCACCCAGCGCAGCATAAAGCCCGCCCGCAACGCCCTGAAAGGCAGACTTCAGCGTAGATTGCTTGAACGCGTTTTCGTTCGCCATGATGAATCCTCTGAAAGATGAAATATTGAAGATGCACAACGATACGGCGATTTATCGCATATGTCAAATAATACCGCAAAAATGTCAAATAATCTGTGAATTATCAAATAGATAATTAACATCACGCTGAATATGGCGCAAATGCGTGCGGTTAAACGGATCAACCATCCGTTTCATCTGCGGATTTCTGAAACGCATGCCCGATAGATAATTCCCGCCCTGTGGCAATGCCCCCAGTTCTTGCAACCGCCGCGTATCCAAGGACAGCTGCCCGATTTTTGCGCCGCCGTCCTTGCCGGAGAAAAGCGCTATGTCCATCATATCAAGCGCCTGATGATCGCTGATAGCCACGCGCTCCTCGGCCTGAAACCACTGCAAAAATGCTGCACGCAAAGCCGTACCGTCAAACTGGTGCCGCGGGTGCGATACCGCCGTGCGTGAAAACGCTGCCGCAATATCCGCATCTGCATCGGCCAATAAATGCCGCCAGAAAAAACAGGGGCCAGCCGCGCGCAATTCCCACGCAACCGCATGGGTGGCAGCGCAAATATCTGCTTCAAACGCACGGCAATAACGCAAAAAGTCTTCGGGTTTTAAATCGGTCATAGGCACCAGCCCGCGTGATTGTTGCCACACACGGCGCAATCCGCCGGTGAAGCTTGCCAGATATTGGCTGCAGCCTTTTTCAGACATTTGCAACGCCGCTGGTTGATGGCCGAGATCTAGACGGTTTTGCAGCGGGTAATAAAAACTGGTCTGCGCGTCCAGCAGCGGGTCAAGCCCGACCGATATATCACGCAGTAATGCAGCGCGCAGCAATGCGCGGCCAGTCGGGCTTTTTTCTATGTGTGAAACAAGGCGGCACAGTGCGGATGAAAACCACAAACCCGCCGGACTGTGTCCGATAAAATCTGCCGTATTTTTTTCACAAAACGCTGCATCCGCCACAGCAGACAGCGGGAAAACAATCCGCGCTGTACTTGCTGTTTGCATGGCGGTTATGCCTGATGTTCTGCCGCGCCGTGACGGCGGGCTTCGTTTGCGAAGCGGGCGAAATCGACAACTTCTGCGGACAGCTTCACGGATTCTTCGATCATCTGTTGCTCTTTTTCCTGAAAGCTGCGTTCGAATTTAATGAACCACAGGAAATTCGCATTCGATCTGTCTTCAACACTGGCGTAGCAGGCATCCAGCGGCGTGCGCGATGTTTTCATGGACAGATAGTTTTTACCATGCGGCAATTCACCCAGACGTTTGAACATATCCATCGATACATGATTGCGCTGTTTTTGCGATTTCATATAGCCGATTTCATCCAGCAGCATTTGGTGAATGATGCGTTTGTCGTGAATTTTCGTGCGGCTGTCTTCGAAAAATTTATCGTAGGCAGCGCGCGAGGCTTCGCCGTTGTTCAGGCTGCGGAAATCCGTTTGCGCCTTGATTTCAAACGTGCGGCTGACATCCGCCATGGGCGATCCGACCAGGAAATCCCATGCTTCGGTAATGCCGCCCAATTTCAATTCCCAACCCACTTTGATCGAGATCATCAAAACATCCGCTTGCTGCGCACGATTGACCAGAATGGCTTCATCCGGTTCGAAATCCATCGGGTTCAGCAGCGCGCCGTGGAAATGTTGCCAGTTGCGGCGCAGTTCGCGCGACAGCAGGTTCAGCAAATCGCCTTTGGGACGGAAAGGGTTCAGCGTAATCGTTGCACCACGAACATCCGAAGGCGGGTAAAATTGCGATGCCGGAATTTGGGCGTCATATACAATGTGCAGGTTCGCGGCAACATCACCGGTCAATAATGTTTCGGCGGTGCGGCTTTCCATCAGAATGCTGCGCAGTTCGTCAATCGATACAACATCGGCGGGGGTTTCGGCTTTGCCGCACACCGTGCGCTGGTCCAAACGCCAGTCCAGACTTGCGCGGTGCGAAAGATGCTTTTCCTTGCCCTGACGCAGGCGGCCCGACGTATCGCGGAAACGGCGCTTGTCCGGTTTGGGCAGTTTGAATTCAGCGTCTTTATCTACTTCGTTTGCCATTTACACACCTTTTTCCCTTGCCTGCGTTGAAGTCAAAGTTTGCGGTCGTGTCAGCCTTTGTGTGGCCCTTGTCGTCGTCCTTTGTTATCCGTCTAGCAGGCAGCTTTTTCCCCTTAGCACCTTCATCATGGGGCCGAGGTGGTTAACATCCGGTATGCCAGCTCAAAAAAGCAGCAAAATATTACAGTTATGTAAT
>JAVEWI010000281.1:0-3113 GCA_034004625.1 Bdellovibrionales bacterium | reverse complement strand
GCAGAACGCCACCAAAGAGCAAACCGAAATGGCGCTGACCCGTTTTGGTAACGGCTCCAAAATGGTTCTGACGGGTGACCCGGCGCAGACGGACATCAACAAGGACTCCGGCCTGAAATGGGCATCCGAAGCCCTGGCAGGCACCCAAGGCATTGGCCAGCACCAGTTTTCCAACAAAGACATCATCCGCCATCCGGTGGTTGAACGTGTTGTAAGCGCGCTGGAAAAAGTCAAAGCCGCTGCTGCCGCCCTCGCGCCCGAAGCACCGCAGCAACAAGCTGCACCCGCTCCGGCCGCCCAAAAGCCCGCAGCAAAAGCACCGAAAAACGGTGGTTAATCAGAGAAGTTAATATTTATTCAACTTTTTCTGCTAGAGTGGGGTTAGGATTGTCCTAACCCCGCTTTTCTTTTGCGGGTTCAACGTGGAGTATACACTTGAACAAACAAACTGTGCGTCGCATCGGACTTCAATTCGGCGACAACGAACTTGTCCCCCTTCTTTTCGGTGAACATGACAGTCACCTCAGCCAGATCGAAGAAGAACTGGATGTGGAAATTTCCGCACGCGGAAATGAGATTCTGGTCACCGGCAGCAAACCGAACCTGCGCGCCGCGCAATCGGTTTTTGACGTTTTGTGGGAACGCCTGATAAAAGGCATGGAAGTCGGCACGGAGGAAGTCACATCCGCCATTGCCGTCGCCCGCAGCCCCATGGACGCGGGCACCCGCGACACCGCCATGGCCGCGCTGAAAGAAAGCCACGTCAAGGTCAAAGCCAAAAACAAAAACATCACCGCCCGCAGCGCGAAACAGGCGGAATATCTGGACGCCATCCGCAAAAACCATCTGGTTTTCGGCCTTGGCCCCGCGGGTACGGGTAAAACATTCCTGGCCGTGGCGCAGGCCGTGACCATGATGCAGGCCGGTGAAATAGACCGCCTGATCCTGTGTCGTCCGGCGGTGGAGGCAGGCGAGCGCCTCGGCTTCCTGCCCGGCACGATGCAGGAAAAAATCGACCCCTATCTGCGCCCGATTTACGACGCGCTGCACGACATGTTGCCGCCGGAGCAAATCGCGCGCCGCCTTGCCGATGGCACGATTGAAATCGCGCCCCTCGCCTTTATGCGTGGACGGACACTGTCAAGCGCTGTGGTCATTCTGGACGAAGCGCAAAACACAACGCCCGCGCAAATGAAAATGGCCCTGACCCGTATTGGCGAAGGCAGCCGTATGATTATCACGGGCGATTTGTCGCAAACCGACTTGCCGCCGGGGCAAAAATCCGGCCTGCATGATGCGATTGACGTCCTGCGCGATGTCAAAGACGTTGCCATGGTACGTTTTGCCGAAGCAGACGTGGTGCGCAGCCGCCTTGTGAAAAACATTGTCGAAGCCTATGACCGGCGCGAAAAACAAACGCCGCAGGGCGGAGGCAAGGCATGATCCGCAAAAAAGCAAAACCCGCCGCGCGCAAAGCCGTGAAGAAGCCTTTGAGAAAACCTCTCAAAAAAACGCAGGCGCAGACCGCGGATGCAAAATCCTCTACACCGAAAAACTCTGCGCCCAAAAACACGGTCAAAAAAATCACCGTGAAAAAAGAAGCCTTGCGCAAACCGGTGCCCAAAAAACCAAGCCGCAAAGCGCCGCCCGTTTTTGTGCAAATGGAAACGGCATCGGGCAAATGGACACGGGCTTTTTACGCCATGAACAGCCGTATAGAACGCGCCGCCATTGCCGCGTTTGAAGGCGCGAAAAAACCCGCTGCCCTTGCCCGCCGCCAGTTTGAAATTTCCGTCACCCTGACAGATGATGCGGATGTGCGCGGGCTCAACCGCGATTTCAGGGGAATCGACAAACCCACGAATGTGCTGTCTTTCCCGCAAATCGACCTCGAAAACTTCAAAAAATCGTCATTGGACGTTTTTCCCGCCGACATGCCTATCCCTCTTGGCGATGTGGTTCTAGGCTATCAGACCATTATGCGCGAAACGCGGGAGCAGAAAAAAACAATTGAAAATCATACCGTTCACCTTATTGTGCACGGTGTATTGCATCTTTTGGGCTACGATCACATGCGCCCCAAAGACGCAAAGGTTATGGAAAAATTAGAATGTGACATTTTGCATTCTTTAGGCTATCCTGACCCTTACCAAGATATGGATCTTTTGACACCCGATGACACAACAGCAAAGTACAGCCCGAAAAATGAACGCAAATAGTCGCCCCGTGGAAGACTCTTTGAAAAAGACGGAATCCGAAAACGATGAACCCCCGATAGGCAGCGGGGCTTCCCCGCAAAGTCAAAATGGGGCTTCCCCGCAAAGTCAAAACGGGGCTTCCCCGCAAAGCCAAAACGACGTTCCCGCCCCGCAAACTACCAAAGACGGCGAAGGACGCAGCATCCGCGGATGGGTGCGCGGTCTCCTCCCCGCCAAACAGCACAGCGAAGACACCCTGCGCGACGCGATCGAAGAGCTGATCGAAGAAGACGACAGCGCCCCCCAGTCTGCCGTTGCCGCGCATGAACGCATGCTGATTTCCAACATTCTGGAACTGCGCGACCTGCCCGTGGTCGATGTCATGGTGCCCCGCGCCGACATTGTCGCCATTCAGGCAAATGCCCCGCGCGAAGAACTTTATACCCTGCTGCAACAAAAACCGCACAGCCGCATTCCGGTTTACAAAGACGATCTGGACAACATTATCGGCGTTGTTCACATGAAAGACCTTGTCGCCGCCGTGGTGCAAGGGCGCGAGCTGGAAATTCGCGACCTGATGCGCGACGTTCTGGTCGTATCCCCCGCCATGCGCGTGATGGATATGTTGCTGCAAATGCGCCAGTCCAAAGTGCATATCGCTTTTGTGGTGGATGAATTTGGCGGCATTGACGGCCTGGTCACCATCAACGACCTGATTTCCGCCATTGTCGGTGAAATCGATGACGAATTCGACGTGGATATTGCCCCGCAATTGATCGAACGTCCGGATGGATCCGTCATTGTTGACGCACGCATGCCGCTGACCGATTTCGAAGAACGCTATGGCGAATTATTCACCGAAGACGAAGAGCACGAAGAAGCCGATACGCTGGGGGGGCTTGTTTCCTATATCGC
>JAVEWI010000280.1:0-3131 GCA_034004625.1 Bdellovibrionales bacterium | reverse complement strand
CCCACCATGTGAGAACCTTTAAAACATGAAACATCCATCTGGTCGGGCGTGCGGCGTACGGTCACGCTGCTATTGGCAGGCGTGGTATAGCTATGCGCCCCCGCCTGCAAAAAACAATGCGCACCCGTCACGCCCGGCGTCATGACGCTGATGGCCTGGTATCGCATGGTCGCGGTTTCTTCTTGCGGCGCGTTTCCAGCGCAGGCCGACAAAACAAAAACGAGTCCTGTCAGCAAGATACATGTTTTAAATATCATACAGCTTTATCCCGTTTGCCTGCTTGAAGGCGGTTGAAAATCAGCATGCCCGCAATCAGGACACCCGTTAACAACAGGCAAATCAGAATAATGTTCCGCAAGACCGGAGACCCGCCATCGCCGCGGTTCACATCGAGCAGCAGATCGGCATAAACACGCGCCGCATCCTTGACCAGATCCACATCGGACAGCAATCCATAATTGCTGTAATAGCTATAAACAAGAATAAGCCGTCCGCGCACATTAACAGCCAGCATCGCAACCGCAGTAGGATAACTTTTTTTGCCTTGCGCCGTTTCAATCGCCAGATTGGAAAGGGTAAGGAACCCGATGTAATGCGCCGTTTCGACAAAAACGCCTTGATTATGGCTTTCCCCGACTTCCATCTTCATGTCGGTTTTATATGTCGTGCCGATATATTCCGATGCGTCGCGCATGATATTGCCAACTTCCGGCACGTTTTGCGCGGGCAATGCGGCCATTTCTTCGCGGAAACTGGCTTTGACGGCATCAAAACTGGCATCGCCATCCAGAAACATGCCGTGTTTCATGGTCTGGACAATCACATATCTGCGGAATCCCTCGCCCGTCCCCTCTGCCATCCGCGCCATATCGGCATCGGAAATGTAAAAGCCGAGCATGCGGTTATCGGGCAAAACGAATTTCGACATCAGACGGTCGAATTCGGCGCTGCGGCCTAAAACTTCTTCAAACCCCGGCAAAGCTGGCAAAACAATATCACGCCCCGCCACAAATTCATGCCGGATACGCTCCGCCTTTGCCTGCGCGGGCTGCGGGATCAGGCAAAGACATAGCAGCGCCAGAATGGCGCAGACTGGCAGCAGAAGCTTTTCTTTTTTCGGGCAATCAACCGCCGGATTTGGGCGGGCGGGCCTTTTTGACCGGGGTGGATTTGTTTTCGTTTGCGGCATCGATTTCTTTCTGGTTATCGATTTGGAAAAACCGTACCAGTTTTCCGTCTTCATATTCATAAACGGTTGGCGTCGCATTGGGAATGCGTTTTTTATTCGGATTGCCCCCGCCATCGGCAGGCACTTTTTCAGTGCCGAGCACAAAGTCAAAAGCACGCACAATACCCGCATGGCACACGACCAAGACGTTTTCGCCGCGCTCCAGCTTGGGCAGGACTTCGTTTTCAAAAAAACGGCCAACACGCTCCACGGCCTGTTTCTGGCTTTCACCGCCCGGCACCGGACGGTCAAAAGCACGTTTGAAATTCACAATTTCGGGATCTGTTTTATGGTTGCGACCTGCAAAATCGCCCGCGTCCACTTCGATAATATCGGCATCACGCACGATATGCCACGTGCCATCGGCTTTTTTCAAATGATCGTTGCTGGTGGTCTGGCCAAGGGCCAGAGCCGCCGTATTAAACGCCCGCGACAATGTCGAGCTGTAGGCATGGTCAAAAGACATGCCTTCGATCAAACGGCCGGCTTCACGCGCCTGTTCTTCGCCCATGGCCGTCAGCGGCACGTCCAATTTACCGGTCATCAGATGGTTTTTGTTAAAATCGGTCTGGCCGTGGCGAAAAATAACAAGCGTGCCTTTTTTCATTATTTTTTTCTTTCTTTTCTTGCGATTACAATTTTTTGTTCATTTTTTAAATTTATGCAGCATCTGCGGTTTTTATATCCAGCAGCGAATGCCCGCTCATCACGGCGGGCTGTTGAATGCCCAGAATATTCAGCATGGTCGGCGCGACATCGGCCAGAACCCCGCCACTGCGCAGCGCCAGATTACCGCGGTAGCCAAACAAAATGCACGGCACCGGATTGGTGGTATGCGCGGTATGCGGCTGGCCGGTTTTTTCGTCAAACATTTGCTCTGCATTGCCATGATCGGCGATGACGATTAAGACACCGCCCAGTTTTTCCACCGCATCCGCCACGCGGCCAAGGCAGGTATCCACCGCCTCCACCGCTTTGATGGCAGCAGGCAGGCTGCCCGTATGCCCCACCATGTCGGGATTGGCGTAATTCAAAATCACCACATCCTGATCTGGCAGTTTTTCCAAGAGCTTGTCCGTCAATTCAAAAGCAGACATTTCAGGCTGCAAATCATATGTCGCTACCTTGGGCGATGCGACCAGCAGGCGGTCTTCGCCTTCAAAAGGCTCTTCCCGCCCGCCGTTGAAAAAGAACGTCACATGCGGGTATTTTTCGGTCTCCGCCGCGCGCAATTGTTTCAATCCCGCCCGCGCCACGACTTCGCCCAGAATATTTTCCATGGATTGCGGCGCAAATAAAACCCTCACATAGGGCGCGAAGTAATCCGCGTAAGTCGTCATTGTTGCTGTATTTTTGACCGGCACAAAATCGCCGCGGTCAAAAGATGCAAAATCCGGCAAAACAAAAGCCTGCAAAATTTCGCGGATGCGGTCAGACCTGAAATTCGCGCTCAGGATCGCATCTGCCGCGCGCATGCCCGCATAATCGCCAATGATACAAGGCTTCACAAATTCGTCGGTTTCTCCGGCGGCATAGGCCGCGGCGATGGCTTCGGCCGCATTGGCGTAACGCGCGCCTTGCCCATGGGCAATGGCGGCGAAAGCGGCGGAAACCCTTTCCCACCGGTTGTCACGGTCCATGGCATAAAAACGCCCGCTGATGGTGGCAATACTGACCGCCGGCGGCAAATCCGCCATGAATTTTTCCAGATACCCCGCGGCGCTATTGGGCGGCGTGTCGCGCCCGTCGGTAAAGACATGCACAAAAACGCGCAGCCCCTGCTGGTCGAGGATGGTGGCCAAAGCGGCCAGATGGTCTTGATGCGAATGCACCCCGCCGTCCGATACCAGCCCCATCAAATGCACGGCGCCGCCATCGTCACGCGCCGCATCTATAAATTCTT
>JAVEWI010000279.1:0-3135 GCA_034004625.1 Bdellovibrionales bacterium | reverse complement strand
CGCGCCCGTCCGGGTTCTGTGCCGACAGCAGGGGGGATCGATCTGGGATCTTCCGATCCGGCACCGCAGGGCGGATAAGATAAATATCTGTTCTTAAAAAGAAAAAGCCGTCCTTCACCGGGCGGCTTTTTCTGTTACGGCGCGGCGTTGACAAGGCGCGGGGCGGCGGTTAAGGTTTGCTGTTTTCAGAATATATAAAAGCTGGGGCAGCAAGGTGCTGCGGGTCATGCGTGCTGTTTTGGACAGGCGCCGGTTTGGGCAAGGATAATCACCATGATGTTTTTTCAAGCCACGCGGGTCAAAGACGCGATCAGGGAAGGCGACGCGGTCAAGCTGCGCAAATTACTGGACAAAGGCGCAGACCCGAACGCACGCGGTGAATTTGACCGCCCGCCGCTGGAACTGGCCGTGCTGCGGGACGAACCGCAGCTGGCCTTGATGTTGATCGAGGCGGGGGCGCGTCCCGAAACCTATTACCATGACGGCAGTCTTCTGGGGCTTGCCGTGGCCAAGGGATATGTTGAAACGGCGCGCATGTTGATCGAAAAATTCCCCGCTCAATTGCATACGCTGGAAGATGACGGCGATGCGCCGCTACATGTCGCCGCCAAAAAAGGCCATGTGGAAATTGTCAGTTTGCTGATCGATGCCGGTGCAGACCCCGCGCAGAAAAACGAGAAAAACCGCACGCCGCTGTATCTGGCGCAAAATAATCACCATGATGATGTGGTGACCATTCTTGAAAAATTTCACGAAGAAGTGCCGCTGCCCAAACCTGTCATGCCCCGCCGGTTGCAGGACGAAGCCTCCGCCGCGGCCGATGCACAGACCGGCAAGTGGCATAAACTGGCCGATGATCGCATTGCGCATGTGACAACCGAAGAGCCCATTCATTACCGCATCACGGAAATTTTCAATTTCGCCACGCGCGAATGCACCCGTATATACCAGAACCTGCAAACCAAGGCCGAAAGTGCCGAAACCCGCGGGTTTGATGATATTGCCGAAAAATCGCCGATCGAGCGTGCTTTGACCGAATTGCAAAGCCGCGGCGGCAAGGTGGATGAAGACGCCGCCCTGCCGCGTCTGGGCAAACCGTCAAACCGCCGCCCGAACGCAGGGTAATTTTGCCCGCGCCGCGCCGGGGGCCGGGGCGTAACAAAACGTCATATAAAGTGACTATGTTACGGATATAAAACAGATATAAACGGCATATAAAGGCTGCCGCCGCCATGGACGCAAAGCGGCGGGCGCGCTAAATTTATGATACCGCAGCATGGTTGCCGCCCTGACAGCATTTTGTTGAAAACGCACAGGGCGCCGCCGCCTACGGACAAGAGACAGAAAAGGATATTCCCATGACCCGCAAACTTTTTGGCACGGACGGCATTCGCGGCAAAGCCAATACCGGCGCGATCACGGCGGAAACGGCGCTGAGGGTTGCCATGGCGGCCGCGCTGGTTCTGGCCAAGGGCAACCATCGCCGCAAAGTGGTGATTGGCAAGGATACGCGCCTGTCCGGTTATATGCTGGAAGCCGCGATGCAGGCGGGCTTTACGTCCATGGGGCTGGATGTCGTTTTGGTCGGCCCCATGCCGACGCCGGCGGTGGCGATGTTGACGCGTTCGCTGCGCGCCGATCTGGGGGTGGTTATTTCCGCATCCCACAACCCGTACGAAGACAACGGCATTAAACTGTTCGGCGCGGATGGATATAAATTGACGGACGAGACAGAGGCGGAAATCGAGGCCTTGCTCGCAACCGATCTCGGCGCGCGTCTGGCGCCTTCGCCGCAGCTGGGCCGCGCGGCGCGTCTGGAAGACGCGAGCGGACGTTATATCGAATACGTGAAGAATACTTTTCCCAAAGGCCTGCGCCTTGATGGTTTAAAAATTGTGGTCGATTGCGCGAATGGTGCGGCCTATAAAATCGCCCCGCGTGTTTTGTATGAACTGGGCGCGGAGGTCGTGCCTATTGGCGTGGCGCCGGATGGCACCAATATCAATAAATTTTGCGGCGCGACCGCGCCTGATATTTTGTGCGAACAGGTTGTGAAACACGGCGCGCATCTGGGTATCGCGCTCGATGGTGATGCCGACCGTCTGATCCTCTGCGATGAACAGGGACATGTGGTGGATGGCGACCAGATCATGGGACTGATCGCAACCGGCATGCAGACGCGCGGCGAATTGAAAGCGGGCGGCGTCACGGCGACCGTCATGTCCAATCTGGGGCTGGAGCGTTATTTGAAATCCCTCGGCCTTGCGCTTTACCGCACGCCGGTGGGTGACCGCTATGTCATGGATTCCATGCGCCAAAGCGGCAGCAATATCGGGGGCGAACAATCCGGCCATATTATTCTGGGCGATTACTCCACCACGGGCGATGCCTTGATTGCCGCGCTGCAGGTTTTGGCTGTTATCCGCGCGGCGGAAAGGCCGGTCAGCGAGATTTGCCGCGTGTTTACACCCGTGCCGCAACTCTTGCAAAACGTGCGTACGCAAAGCCCCGTGGCGCTGGATGCTGCATCCATGCAATCCGCCATGCGCGGCGCCGAAGCGCGTCTGGGCGATAAAGGCCGCATCCTGATCCGCAAATCAGGCACGGAGCCTTTGGTGCGCGTGATGGCAGAGGGGGACGATGCCGCATTGGTGAAATCGGTCGTGCAGGATTTGTGCGCGGCGGTGGCGGCGCTGGATACCCCCGCCGTGGATATGCCGGCGGCAAAGGCTGTTTAAATGAAAATACATTTTTACGCCGCGGATACCAAAGGCGCGCAGGCCGCATTGGCCGAACTGACCGCGCTTTACGGCGATTACCCGACGGCGGATGCCGATGTCTGCGTGGCGCTGGGCGGTGATGGTTCCATGCTGCGCGCCCTGCATGACAGCATTCAGCACGGCAAACCTGTTTTTGGCATGAACCGCGGGTCGGTCGGTTTTTTGCTCAACGAATACCGCAGTGAAAATCTGGTGCAGCGTTTGCAAAACGCGCAGACGGTTACGCTGAAACCCCTGCGCATGACCGTGACCACGCTGGATGGCGTCAAGCACGAAGCCCTTGCCGTGAACGAAGTATCGCTTTTGCGCGAAACGCGTCAGGCGGCAAAGCTGAGCATCCATATCGATGGCATTT
>JAVEWI010000278.1:0-3140 GCA_034004625.1 Bdellovibrionales bacterium | reverse complement strand
GACAGGTAAAGCCTGCGCCCGTCAGGATGCCTTCAAGGTAATCAAGCGCGCCGCCCTCTGCCGGTGTGACGCTGGGGCAGCGCAGCAGCGCTTGCAAAATGCCAACAGGGTCGTGGGTCGGGGCGGCGGTCATGGTTATTCTCTCAGAAGATCGTTGATGGATGTTTTGCTGCGGGTTTTTTCATCCACGCGTTTAACGATGACAGCGCAGTAAAGGCTCGGCCCCGGTGTGCCGTCCGGCAGCGGTTTGCCCGGCAATGCGCCCGGCACGACAACGGAATAGGCAGGTACACGGCCCATGAATGTTTCGCCCGTTGCGCGGTCGATGATTTTGGTGGATGCGCCCAGATAAACGCCCATGGAAAGAACGGCGCCTTCTTCTACAATCACGCCTTCGGCAACTTCCGACCTCGCGCCGATAAAGCAATTGTCTTCGATAATCACGGGGCCGGCCTGCAAAGGCTCCAGCACGCCGCCAATGCCTACGCCGCCGGAGATATGGCAGTTCTTGCCAATCTGCGCGCAGGATCCGATGGTGGCCCAGGTATCCACCATGGTGCCTTCATCGACATAAGCGCCGACGTTGACAAAAGACGGCATCAAAACAACGCGCGGCGCGATAAAGGCGGATTGGCGCACAACGCTGCCCGGCACCGCGCGGAAAGCGGCGGCGCGGAAAGCGGCATCGTCCATGCCCGAAAAACGCGAAGGCACTTTGTCAAACCACGGCGCATCCCCGGGGCCACCCGGAATGATGCTGTTGTCGTTAAAGCAGAACGACAGCAAAATGGCTTTTTTCACCCATTGGTTTACATGCCATACGCCGTCTTTTTTTTCTGCCACGCGCAGCTTGCCCGTATTCATCAGGCCCATAATTTCCTCGACCGTTTTTTTGCCAAGGATCTGGGTTTTTTCCGTCAGGGTTTCTTTTTGATCCCATACGGTATTGATGCCTGTTTCAAGCTCTTGGTATTCGGACATGATTTCCTCTGTCTGTCTTATGTGTTGAATTTTTGGTCGAACCACGCGGTCAGTTTTTCGGCGCGGTGGTGAATATGCGTGTCATTGGCGGGGGTGTTCTGGTCTGTGCCGTGCAGCCAGACGGTGGTCATGCCCAGATCATGCGCGGGTTTCAGGTTGATCTCCATATCCTCGAACATGCAGGCGGTTTTGGGATCAACGTTGTGACGTGCCAAAAATGTCTGGTAGGTGTCCATCTGCGGCTTGGGCCAATAGGTGGCGTCTTCGATGGCGAATACGCCGTCGAAATGGTTTTCGATACGCAGTTGTGACAGCATGCGCAGGGCAAAATGCTTGGGCGCATTGGTGAACACGACCTTGCGGCCTTCCAGTTTGTTCAGTCCGTCCTGCGTAATGCCGCAGGGCGCGACAAGGTTATAATCAATGTCATGCACGTATTGCAAAAAATCCGACGGCGTCAGATTGTGTTCGGTCATCAGCCCGCGCAGCGTGGTGCCGTATGTTTTGTAATAATGTTTGCGCATGCGGGTCGCTTCTGCCGCATCGACTTTGAGGAAGTCCGCGACAAAATCCGTCATGCGCGTGGCGACAAGGTCAAAGACTTTTTTGTCAGCATCATAAAGCGTGTTGTCGAGGTCAAAGACCCATGTCTTGACGTGGCTGAAATCCTGCATCATACGGCCTTCCTTGAACGCAGCGCGGTCGATAGCGTGCCATCGTCCAGATAATCAATCTGCCCGCCAATCGGCACGCCATGCGCCAGCTGGCTGATGCTGACGTGGCAATTGTGCAGGCAATCGGCGATGTAATGCGCCGTGGTTTGCCCGTCAATGGTGGCATTGAGGGCAAGGATCACTTCACGCACCGCATCATCGCCCGCGCGGGCAGTCAGGTGCGGGATGGAAAGATCTTCGGGTGTGATACCGTCAAGCGCGGAGAGCGTCCCGCCCAGCACATGGTAAAACCCGCGGAACGATCCGGTTTTTTCAATCGCCCACAAATCCGAAATGTCTTCGACAACGCACAGCAGGCTGCGGTCGCGCGTGGTATCGCTGCAAATGGCGCAGGGGGCGCTGGTATCCAGATTGTGGCATTCATGGCATTCGGTGATGACTTCCGCAGCGCGGCCGAGCGCGCTTGACAGCGGCGACATCAGGCTTTCGCGGTTTTTCAGCAAATGCAAAGCGGCACGGCGGGCCGAACGCGGGCCCATGCCGGGCAGGCGCGCCAAAAGCTTTATCAAATGTTCAATGTCTGTGCCGATCATGGGGGGGATTATACCCGTTTCGCGGTAGTTTTTTCCACCCCTGTTTCGTTAAATAAAGAGCGCAGCGGGAAATTTAGCGTATCGTGACGGACAGGTCGCCGATATGGTCGATATGCGCATCCACCTTGTCACCGGGCAAAAGCGGCCCCACACCCGCGGGCGTGCCGGTCATCAAAATATCGCCCGGATGCAGGGTGATAAAACGGGACAAAAGCGCAATCAGGCGCGGGATGGGCCATATCATGTCCGACAATTGTCCGTCCTGGCGCAGGTCGCCATTCACGGCCAATTGGATGGCGCCTTGCGGCAGGCCGGGCAGGCTTCCGGCGGGGATCAAAATGCCGCAAGGGCTGGCATTGTCAAACCCCTTGCCCAGATCCCACGGCTTGCCGTTTTCCTTGGCCTGTTTTTGCAGGTCGCGGCGGGTCAGATCCAGCCCGACGGTATAGCCGAAAATATGCGCGGCGGCGGATGTTTCGGGGATATTCGCCCCGCCCATGCCCAGCGCCACGACCAATTCGACTTCGTGGTGCAAAGACGCGGTTTCGGGCGGGTAGGGAATAATATCCCCGTCATGCGCGATGCTGTCGGCGGGTTTCATGAAAAAAACCGGTATGCCTTCGGCTGTGCCTGCCTTGGCGCCCATTTCGGCGGCATGCAGGGCGTAGTTTTGCCCGACACAAAAAATGCGGCGCACCGGAAAAACATCGCGTCTGCCCGCTACGGGCAAAAACGGCAAAGGCGCGGGCGGAAAAACATAGGTGGCTGTCATGTGTTTTTGCCTTCGGGCTGCCATGAATCGCTGAAAATACGGGTCTGGTCTGCACCTAAATCAAGCAGGGCGGGCAGGGTTGCTGCCACCATGGGCGGCGGGCCCGCCAGATAAATATCA
>JAVEWI010000277.1:0-3144 GCA_034004625.1 Bdellovibrionales bacterium | reverse complement strand
GCGATGCCTTCGGCTGTGGCCTGAATAATCTGGCTCATCGCGCACCTGCTGCTTTTTGTTGCGGTTGATGCAAAACGCCGCCGGTCATGGCTTGTTTAACGCCCGTGGTGCCGGGAAAACTGATAGACAAGCCGCGCATATGGCGCACAGCCATATAGGCAAAGGCCTCGGCCTCTATCGCATCACCGTCAAACCCGATATCTTCGATCGCGCTGACCGGCACGCCCAGACCGCTGCGCAATCCATGCATGATTTCGGCATTCAAACGCCCGCCACCCGATACAATCCAGCGACGCGGTTGCTCTGGCAAAGCCTGCGCCGCGCGCACAATCCCCTGCACCGTGAATGCCGTCAATGTTGCCGCACCGTCCTCTAGCGAAAGCCCCTGCCATATCTGCGATACAAAATCATTCCGGTCGAGCGATTTGGGCGGCGGCGCCGTAAAAAACGGATGCGCCATCAATGTGGATAAAATATTTTGATCCACGCGGCCCGCCGCTGCGGCTTCGCCGTTTTTGTCAAATTTCTGGCCGCTGCGTGCCAGCATCCAGTCATCGATCAAGGCATTGCCCGCGCCGGTATCAAAAGCAAGCAGCGCGCCCTCCGCATCAATAAACGTCACATTGGCCACGCCGCCGATATTCAAAAAAGCGCAAGGCCGATCCACATGCCCCGCCAGTGCGCGGTGGTAAACAGGCGCCAACGGCGCGCCTTGGCCGCCTGCCGCGACATCGGCGCTGCGGAAATCATTCACAACCGGTATGCCCGTCAACTGCGCCAGCAAGGCTCCGTCCCCTAATTGGCAGGTATATCCCCGCGCGGGGTCATGGGCCACGGTTTGGCCATGAAATCCAATTAAATCAACGGGGGAACTCTTATGCATGGCCAGAAGTTTGCCAATCACCTGCGCATGTGCTTCGGTGAGTTCTTTTTCAATCTCCGCTGCGTCCCCCCGACGGTTTGCGGGCAGGTTAAAAAGACTGCGAATGCGTGTGCGCAGGCCCTGATCGTAGGGAACCGAGATGAAGCCTTCACGCGTGATGTGATTTTCACCATCCGTGGTCAGCAAAGCGGCATCGATTCCGTCAAGGGATGTGCCGCTCATCAAACCGATCACGCGGGTGGGCTGCATATTCGGGCTCCTTTTGGCATATTGCCGCAATATTTTAAATATCCTATGATAACCTGCCTTTTAAAGGCAAGAAAGAGGCTACCATGAAAAAGACTTTTGCTGTCCTGTTCCTGTCCGCGGCTGTCGCCTTGCCTTCTGTGCAGGCTCTGGCTTCCCAAGATGGCCGCATGGCGGGCGATCATGCACCTGTGGGCGCCTTTACCTCTGCCCATACGCCCGCCGGTTTTACGCCGGGCGAGCGTCAGGCTGTTTATGATTATTTCGGCATGCCGCTGGCGCAACGTAACATCCGCGAAGAAGTCCGTGAAAAAAGCATCACAGGCCCCGGCGCCGTTGCGGGTGCACGCCTGTCGTCCAGCGTACCGCGCACTGACATTCCCGTGCGTCTTGCACGCAAACTGAACCCGCCCAAATCGGGCACCAAACATGTGGCCATTGACACCGATCTGGTCTTGCTGGATTTGAACACCCTGCAAATCATAGACGTGGTGCCCAATGTTATCCCCCAATACACGAGGTAATATATAACCACCGATGACTTCCGACTTTCTTCACATCATGCAGGAACGTGGATTTCTGCACCAATGTACTGACCTTGAAAATCTGGGCAAGCAGCTGGCCGCCGGCACCGTAACCTGTTACACGGGATACGATGCAACGGCGACCAGCCTGCATGCCGGCAGCCTGCTTTCCATCATGATGATGCGGTGGTTCCAGAAATGCGGGCACCGCCCCATTATCCTGATGGGCGGCGGCACGACCAAAGTCGGCGACCCCACAGGCAAAGACGAAAGCCGCAAGGTTTTGTCCGATGCCGATATCCAGTCCAATATCGCGGGTATCCGCAAGGTATTTGAAAAATTCATTACCTTTGGCAATGGCCCGACAGATGCCAGCATGGTGGACAACGCCGAATGGCTGGAAAAAATAAACTACCTCGAATTCCTGCGCGATTACGGCCCGCATTTCAGCATCAACCGCATGCTGTCCATGGACAGCGTGCGCCTGCGCCTTGAACGCGAACAGTCTCTCAGCTTCCTTGAATTCAATTATATGCTTTTGCAAGCTTATGATTTCCTGGAACTTTATAAACGTTACGGCTGCACCGTGCAATTCGGCGGGTCTGACCAATGGGGCAATATCATCGGCGGCGTTGAATTGGTGCGCCGTATTTTGCAAAAAGAATCCTACGGCCTTACCTGCCCGCTGCTGACAACATCCAGCGGCAAAAAAATGGGCAAGAGCGCCACCGGCGCCGTCTGGCTGAACGATGACATGCTCAGCCCCTATGACTATTACCAATACTGGCGCAATACCGAAGACGCCGACGTGGGCCGGATGTTTAAAATCTATACCGAATTGCCCATGGACGAAATCGCCAGACTCGAAGCCCTCCGCGGCAGTGAAATCAACGAGGCAAAAAAAATCCTCGCCTTTGAAATCACCCGCATGTGCCACGGCGAAAAAGCGGCATTGGACGCCGCCGAAACCGCCCGCAAAACATTCGAAGAAGGCGCCGCGGCCGAAGGCCTGCCCACCATTACTCTGCCCCGTGCGCAGCTGTCCGAAGGCATCGCGGCCTATATGCTGTTCAAAGACGCTGGCCTTGCCGCATCGGGCGGTGAAGCGCGCCGTTTGATTGCAGGCGGCGGCGCCCGCATTAACGACGCCAAGGTCGAAAACGACCAGCGCATTGTGACGATGGACGATATAAATGGCGAGGGCAGCATCAAGCTCTCCGCCGGCAAGAAAAAGCACGCACTGGTGATTGTCGGCGCTTAAAACCGATTATCCCGAAAACAAAAAAAACGGCAGGGATATCCTGCCGTTTTTTTTGCGCCTCCGCACGGGCTTAGTTTTCAAAGAATATCTTGCGCAAAATGCCTGGCGCCAGAACAGACAAAGGATTGACCGATACCTGCGGCTTATCCATGGGGCCTTTGATCGTATAGGTCGCCGCAAGGATGCCGCCACCGCCGCCTGTCAGAATTTCGCCGACCAGCGGAATGCCG
>JAVEWI010000276.1:0-3148 GCA_034004625.1 Bdellovibrionales bacterium | reverse complement strand
GCCAAAACCAATGACAAACTGATCATTGTTGGTGGCGCGCTCGGTGACAAAGTCCTCGACTTTGCGGGTGTGGATGCGCTGTCGAAACTGCGGTCGCTTGACGAAATGCGTGCAACCTTGCTGGCGTTGTTCCAAACGCCTGCAACGCGTCTTGCCACGCTTTCCCAGGCGCCTGCTTCGCAGCTGGCCCGTGTCCTCAAGGCGTATGCCGACAAAGGCTGATAAACAGTCGTTTCGGATACCCAATACACAAACGGTACTTGATACAAAAAACCCTTTAAGGAGAACTAAAAATGGCTGATTTGGCTAAACTTGTAGATGACCTCTCTGCTCTGACCGTTCTGGAAGCTGCTGAGCTGTCCAAACTGCTCGAAGAAAAGTGGGGCGTTTCCGCCGCTGCTCCCGTTGCTGTTGCCGCTGTTGGCGCTGGCGCTCCGGCTGCTGAAGCTAAAACCGAATTCGACGTTGTTCTGGCCGCTGCTGGCGAGAAGAAAATCGAAGTAATCAAAATCGTTCGCGAAATCACCGGCCTGGGCCTGAAAGAAGCGAAAGATCTGGTTGAAGGCGCACCGAAGCCCCTGAAACAGGGTGCATCGAAAGCCGAAGCTGACGAGCTGAAGAAAAAGCTCGAAGACGTCGGCGCGAAAGTCGAGCTGAAGTAATCACTGACCGTGATTATTTCGCACGCACAAGCTGCATGAAGCGTGGCGGCAGGGAATTTTTCCTGCCGCCCCTTCTGCTATCTTGAGCAAAGCAAAAATATCCGCCTGATATACCCGCCTGCGGCTTTTTGTTTTGCTGAAGATAACTGGACTAAGAAAATCTTTACGAAACGGATATTCGGTTGAATTGGTATCCGTTTCGGGTTTCGGGGGCTCCCCCCGGTTTTGATGAGCAACGTAAAGAAATACGGGCACACACAATGAGCGCAAAAAAATCCATCCGTTCCCTCACTGACAGCAAAAGCTTCACCGGCCGCAAACGCATCCGCCGCAGCTTCGGAAAGATTCCCGAAGTATGCGAAATGCCGAACCTGATCGAAGTTCAGCGCAATTCCTACGAAAAATTCCTGCAGCGCGACGTACGTCCCGAAACGCGCCTGATGGAAGGCTTGCAGGAGGTTTTCTCCAGCGTATTCCCGATCAAGGATTTTTCGGGCCGCGCGGAAATCGACTTCGTGAAATACGAATTGGAAGAGCCGAAATACGACGTTGAAGAATGCCAGCAGCGTTCCATGACCTATGCCGCGCCGCTGCGTGTGACGTTGCGTCTGTCCACGTTTGACATTGACGAAGATTCCGGCCTGCGCACCATCCGCGACATCAAGGAACAGGATGTCTACATGGTGGACATGCCCCTGATGACCGACAACGGTACGTTCGTTGTGAACGGTACGGAACGTGTTATCGTTTCGCAAATGCACCGCTCCCCCGGCGTGTTCTTTGACCACGACGGCGGCAAATCGCATTCTTCGGGCAAATATCTTTTTGCTGCCCGCGTTATTCCTTACCGCGGTTCCTGGCTGGATTTTGAATTTGATGCAAAAGACATCCTGTATGTCCGTATCGACCGCCGCCGCAAACTGCCGGTAACGACTTTCCTGCTGGCGCTGGATTCTGATGAATCCGCGAAATACCGCGAACGCCAGATCAAAGCAGGCAAGCCGGTTGATGTGACCAAAATCCAGGGCCTGTCCAAAGAAGACATCCTGCACAGCTTCTACGACATCATTTCGTATGAAAAAGTCAAAGAAGGCTGGAAAACCGAATTCGTGGGCGACCGTTTCCGCGGCGTAAAGCTGAAGTACGACCTGGTTGACGCCAAAGGCGGCAAGGTAAAAGTACCCGCAGGCACGAAAATTACCGCGCGTCAGGCCCGTAAACTGGAAGAAGAGGGTTTGAAAGAAATCCTCGTCCAGCAAGAAGAGCTGAACGGTGCTTACGTTGCCCGCAACATCATGGATGAAAGCACGGGCGAAGTTGCTTTTGAAGCCGGTGACGAGCTGGATAACAAAGCGCTTGATAAAGTCGAAAAACTCGGCCTCAAGACGATTGACGTTCTGTCGATCGATCATATCAACGTTGGCGCCTATATCCGCAACACCATGGCGGCAGACAAATGCCGCAACCGCGAAGACGCGCTGGTGGATATCTACCGCGTTATGCGTCCGGGCGAACCGCCGACACTGGAATCCGCAGATGCGCTGTTCCGCGGCCTGTTCTTTGATTTCGAACGCTATGACCTGTCGCCTGTTGGCCGCGTGAAAATGAACGCACGTCTGGATTTCCAGACGGACGATCAGGTTCGCGTATTGCGCAAAGACGACATCATGAAAATCCTCAACATCCTCGTTGACCTGAAAGACGGTCGCGGCGAAGTTGACGACATCGACCACCTGGGTAACCGCCGCGTGCGTTCCGTTGGTGAATTGATGGAAAACCAGTGCCGTGTTGGCCTGATGCGTATGGAACGCGCGATCCGCGAACGTATGTCGTCGGTTGATATCGATACCGCCATGCCGCATGACCTGATTAACGCGAAACCGGCTGCGGCTGCTGTACGTGAATTCTTCGGCTCTTCGCAGCTGTCGCAGTTCATGGACCAGACCAACCCGCTGTCCGAAATTACGCACAAACGCCGTATGTCGGCCTTGGGCCCAGGCGGTCTGACGCGCGAACGCGCGGGCTTTGAAGTCCGTGACGTTCACCCGACGCACTATGGCCGTATCTGCCCGATTGAAACGCCGGAAGGTCCGAACATCGGTCTGATCAACTCTCTGTCCACCTATGCGCGCATCAACCAGTACGGTTTCATCGAAAGCCCGTACCGCAAGATCGTAAACGGCAAGGTCACGGACGAAGTGATCTATATGTCCGCTATGGAAGAGGGTAAATACACCATCGCCCAGGCGAACGCCGAATTGTCTGAAAAAGGCGAATTCGTGAACGATCTCGTTTCCTGCCGCAAGGGTGGCGATTACATCCTGTCGCCGAAAGACCAGATCGACCTGATCGACGTATCCCCCAAGCAGATCGTATCCGTTGCCGCGGCGCTGATCCCGTTCCTCGAGAACGACGACGCGAACCGCGCGCTGATGGGCTCGAACATGCAACGTCAGGCCGTGCCGCTGCTGCGCAGCGATGCGCCG
>JAVEWI010000275.1:0-3148 GCA_034004625.1 Bdellovibrionales bacterium | reverse complement strand
TGCGCGGTTCTTTTTGTTCTGTACCCTGCTGTCGGGCTTTACTCTCCACACTGCGCCGCGGGCGTTTTTCATAGGCGCGCACGCTGCGCGTCACATGATCCCATAACGCGCGGTCTTCGTCCGAAGTTCCTGATTTACGGTCTTTTTTCATTGCCGTCGCTGTTCAAAAAAATTAACCGCTGTTATGATATACTATCGTTGAACGGGCGAATAGACCCGTGTCGCTGCTGCCGGATAAACCTGCGCAACCAAAATACAGATACCGCATAGGGAGAGATATAAACGTGAAGATGACAAACCGCTTTTTTTCAGCGCGCCTTGCTGTTTTTGCTGCCGCCTTTGCCGCGACTGCTTTTGTGATGTCTGCCGTGATGCCGCAACCTGCCGCTGCACAATGGGGATCAGGCACCACAGGGCATGATGTGCGCCCGCGTTTGTCAACCGCCGAAGAAGTCGCGATTACCCAGCATGTTTTGTCCGGCGATCCGCCCAGCGCGCGCGAATGGGCCAGCCATACGCGCGAATACAAAGAAGCGAATGATTTCGACCGTGAGGCCGTTCTGGATGCCAAGCGCCGCGAATATGTCGCAAAGTTCAATATGTTTTCCAAGCCGGAAACGCTGGTGATTGGTGCGAATATCCAATTGTCTGCCTATAGCGAAGCCAATAAGGGTTTTATTGTTGAAAGTTTCGATGACCAGACTTTTTTCTCTTATAATTTTGCCGGGCAAAAATATGCCATCGTTATTCCGAAACTGATGGAATACCAATGGTTGTCGGTTGATCCGGAAACGGCAAAAAAAATCAGCAGATCTACAGGTGCCTATCAAGGCCGCGTGCGTCTGGTGATGGAGATCGAGCCGAAGTTCGCCGATAAAAACCCGATGGAGCTGCGCGGCGATACTTACCGGTTGCTGGCGGGGGAAGTCATCAGCTTCTCCCTTTACGGATTGACGTCTGACCGTACCCTTTGGGCCCGCAGCGGCAGCGGACATGCGGAAAGAACACGCGGCGATATGATCAACCTCTTCGACCGGAAATAACCTGCCATGTTTGCCGGCACGGGTGATTTTTTCAGGCCGGTTGACTTGCGCAAGGAGGTTTCGCCCGCCGCCGCCATCAAGCCTGCTGCACGTAGCGGTGATGATGCCCGCCGCGATACGGGATTTGCGGAAGAACATGCCGCCGCAGAAGAACACGCGGCAAAAGCGTTTTTTCCATCTGGCCAGGAATCCGCCGGCGATGCGATAGAGCTCAGCCTTGGCGCGCTTTTTGTTATGCTGACAGGGCGTATGCCCGAAACGCTTCCTGCTGCGGTTTCTGCTGCCGATGCTCCTGCGCGTCAGGGCGGGGAGGGCGTACAGGCGGCGCAGGCCTATTTGCGGGCGCAGGCTATCGCACCTGTTGTGAGCCCCCCCGATACGCACGCGGCGGGGGAGAGTGCCGCGCCGCCGCCGCCCGCTGTTCTGGGGGTTTTTCCGTCCGCGCAAAAACCGGTGCAAAACAAGATATCGCAAGGAGAGCTGCGGGGTGGGGATACGGTTGCGCCGCACGCGGGTGCGGAGATTTTTTATATGCTTGCCGCGCTGGAAAAATCAGGCGTGCGGGGCGTGACTGTTATGGACGGGCAAAGAGTGTATGATGTGCTGCGGGCGAAATGCAGGGCGCTCGGTATTGATCTGGAACCTGCGCCGCCACCTGTTGTTTAGGCCGGAATTTTTAAAGGTTTATTATATATGTCAGATGCGCCCGTTTATGTGATCAGGACGTTCATGCCGCCCTCTACGCGGGGGATTTTGCGTCTGGCCTTGTGTGGCGGGGCGGTTGTTATGGGGGCGATGGCAATTGCCTTGCCCCGTTTGACGGGCAGCGATGATATGCTGCTGAGTTATGTTTTGATTGGTGCGGCTTTTCTGGAACTGGCTTTGGCTTTTGTTTTGCCCAAACTTTTGGGACTGGCGCCTGCGCCGATGTCTTACGCGCTTTATCGTGACCGTATGGATGTCAATCTGGGCGCAAAACTTTATGCTACTGTGCCGTATGCTGCGGTTGAGCGGTTGGAGGAAATGGACATGCCCTCCGCCCGTGACCGTGACGGCGGATTTGGCGGGCTGCGACTCTATTTGCGTGAAAATATCCGTGGGCTGGAAAGGCTGCCTTATTATGACAGGGGCGGGGCAGTTTTGCACCTGCGCGGCCTGAAACTGGAAAACCATGACTTTGCACGGTTGAAAGAACTGGTTGAGAAAAGATCATCGTCATAGGATAATGGCGCATTGTTATTAAGGGTTTGAACCTATGGAAAAAAAGCAGCCGCTTCTCACCGTCCGCCCCCATTTTGACCAGGGGCTTGTCACCGTGCAGGCGCTTTTGTTTACTGCCGCCGGTTTTCTTTTGACCACCATCATTGGTGGCACGTTGTTGTTTATCTTGCTGCACATCATTGGCATCGGGCGCTTTTTCAATGCCGGCCACATCTATGGCCTGTTTCTGCTGGCCAGCATTGTCATGCTGCCGCCGCTGTTTTTCGAACTGAAGAAAAAAGCCTATGCCCGTACGTTTTTCCGTTTTTACGATGACTATGTCGAATACCAATATTTCCAGTTTCTGATAACGCCGCGCCGTGGCCGTGTGCGCTACCGCGATATTGATGACGTGATCCAGACGGGCGGCGCCATGCAGGGACAGCGTATGCTGACAACGATTGCTATCAGCGTGCCCGGCCTTAACCGCCACCCGCAAGCTTTCAGCGGTTTGAAAATCGAAGACGTGCCGCAAAAACTCGACCTGATGCCGCGTATTCTGGACCTGGTTGAAAATAGCGAATACCGCGCCATGGCACGTGCGGCGGGTGTGATGCCGCCACAGGCGCCGCCGTCTGTAGCGCCGTCCGATGCAAGGAGCTAAGGCGAAAAATACCGCGCCTCTTTTGCGCCTGCACAGCCGTTTTCATCCTTTGGTGCAGCTTTGGCGGCATCCTGTGCGCCTGACCGTCAGCCTTTTGCTGCTTGTTTTTTTATCGCCTGAAGCCGCGCAACTGGGCGCAAAACTCTGGGACTTGCCGGCCTTTGTTTCTTATGTGGCGGGTATTTTTATTGTTTTTATGCTGGTGATTGCCCCGCAGTTTTTTGTGGCCTATATCAATTGC
>JAVEWI010000274.1:0-3155 GCA_034004625.1 Bdellovibrionales bacterium | reverse complement strand
GAAGAGCGCGAAACCGTGACGGCAGATGTTATCACGTCCGTGCGTTTCGGCATTTTGCAGCCGACAGATGGGCTGCACATGGCGGTTGATCCGCGTATGCCGATGGATATGCAGCAATTCACATTCCGTCTGGCCGGTTTGCGTGCGGGGCAGGCGGTGGAATGGATATTGAATGGCGAGAGCCTTGGCGCTGCGGCGGAAACACCGGCGCATTTATGGATGCTGCGCCGTGGCGCGCATAAATTGCAGGCACGCGTCAGTGAAGGCGGCGCCGTTGTTTTTACATCGCCCGAGGTTTCCTATGTCGTTAAATAACTCATTTCCGTCTTTGCGCTATGTGGATACAGCGCAGGCGGATATGGCGGGCTATGCATTGCATCTGGCCGATTGCGCCATATTGACGCGGGATGGAAAAATCCTGCTGCAATACCGTCCGCCGCAGTGGCGCAGCAGTCCCGATACGCTGTGCATTTTTGGCGGCCATGTGGATGCGGGCGAAGATGTCATGGACGGATTGCTGCGTGAATTGCGCGAAGAATTGGGCGCGGATGTGCCGCGGGACGAAGTGGTTTTTCTGGGCGCAGTAACCGAAGCACAAACAGGGCATAGCGAAGTGGTGCATGTGCATTTCTGGCACGACCGCGCGGGGCGCATCACCGGATGTTACGAAGCCGAAGCGCGGCATTTCGATACGGTCGCAGATGCCTTGGAAACCGGCAAGGTGATGGAATATGCGTCATGGGCTTTGCAGGCGTGCAGGGCGCGTGGGCTGCTGCCGTGATAAAAATATCTGGAAAATAAATATTTCTTGCGTGTTTGGATTAATCGGGTATTAAATACCCTTATAAGGGTAAAAAATACCCGATTAAAGATTCGCACGGAGAAAACCCATGACCAAGACGCCGTCCAAGACATCCGGCACGCCCGCCGCAGCCGATACCGAAAAAGAAACTTCCGCCATTGAATCTTCCGCCCTGCGCGCATGGCGCAATCGCATGGGATGGTCGCGGGACGAGGCCGCGGCGCAGCTGGGTTTTAAACGCGATACCTACAAAAAATTGGAAAACGGGCAGCGTCCCATTACCGCGCGTCTGGCGGGGGAAATTGACCGCCTTGAAAAACTTGGCACGGGCAGGGTACAGCCGCCGGTTGCCGATGCACGCGCCAGCATTCATGTGGTGGGCGGCGGCACCATTGTGCATGTGCGTAACCATCTGGCTTTGGCGGCGCCGGCCTATGGTTCGACCGCGCGCGAAATTGCGGGGATTTGCACGCGTCTGGGCCACAGCACGCGTTTGACGTTGACGCGTATGGCCGATGTATCTTCGCCCTATGAAACCAACGAAGACATGGCGCGTCTGGCGGATGAACTGGTCGCCAATCCGCATACCAAAATCGTGTTCTGGAATCCGGCCATTTGCGATTTCACGGGGCAGATTGACGATGTCGCGCCCGCACGCAAGGCGAAACGTCTGAAGACAGCCGAAGGCAGCATCACCATGGATTTGACACCGGCGGATAAAATCGTCTCCGGCATCCGGCGTGACCGCAAGGATATTTTCCTTGTCGCTTTTAAAACCACCACGGGCGCGACAGAGGATGAAATGTATCTGGCGGGGCTGAAATTGATGAAAGGCGCACATATCAATCTGGTGCTGGTGAACGATGTCGTCACGCGTATGAACATGGTCATCTGCCCAGAAGAAGCGCGTTATCACGTCACAACCGAACGTGTGGAAGCATTGGAAGGCCTGGTCGAAATGGCCTTGATGCGTGCGCGCGCGACCTATACGCGCTCAACCGTGGTGGAAGGTTCCGAAGGCGTCACATGGCATTCGGATTTGATCAGTGATAATTTGCGAGAGGTTGTTGAACATTGCATCAACCGCGGCGCCTATAAACCCGTGCAAACCAAAACGCGCGGGGCGGTCACGGCGGGACATTTCGCCGTGCGCGGGCCGGAGGGGAAAATTATCACGTCGCGCCGCTGGTCCAATTTCAACCATCTGAAACAAAACGGCATGGTTTTGATCGAACCGCAGGGGCGCGATAAAGTCATTGCCTATGGCGGTAAACCGTCCGTGGGCGGGCAGAGCCAGCGGATTATTTTTGAAGACCATCCGGGGCTGGATAACATTGTGCATTTCCATTGCCCGCTGAAACCTGACGCGCCGGATAAAATCCCCCTGCGTGACCAGCGCCCGTTTGAATGCGGCAGTCACGAATGCGGCAAAAACACGTCAGACGGCCTGCGCGAAATTGAAGACGGCATTTGGGCCGTGATGCTCGACCAACATGGCCCCAATATTGTGTACCGCAGCGATGTGCCGGCGGCGCGGGTGATTGACGTGATCGAACGTAATTTCGATCTGGACGATAAAACCGGCGGACATGTGCACGGGTAATGGTGATGGCTGTGTGGCAAAATCCTATCCCTTTGCGCCTGATGACATCGGACGATAGCGAGTCATTCCGCGATATGCCGGCGGGGGCCACGGCTTTGCCGCTGGCGCCGCATCCCGGTGCCTATGGCGTGCAGCGTAAAAACCATGTGCATGAAGGCATCGACCTTTACTGCCCGCACGGCACCCCCGTGCAGGCGGTGGAGGCAGGGACGGTGGTGGCGATTTTTCCCTTCACCGGTCTGCATGCCGGATCTGACTGGTGGGAAAATACCGATGCGGTATTGGTCGAAGGGGCAAGCGGCGTTGTCGTCTATGGCGAAATTGCACCCGTGTGTACGCTGGGGCAAAACGTGGCGGCGGGCGATACGCTCGGCCATGTTGTGACGGTTCTTAAAAAAGACAAAGGCCGCCCCATGGCCATGCTGCATCTGGAATTGCACGACCACGGCACCCGCGCCGCGCCCGAATGGCCCGAGAGGGATAAAAAACCGGCAACACTGCGCGACCCAACCCCTTTTTTGAAACAGGTGGCCGAATGACCGAACGTATGTTTATCAAGGCGGGCGATATCATCATCCCCCTCGCATCCGTGCAACGTCTGGATATGTCGCGGCTGGAACAAACGGGGGAAGTAGATATTGCCTTTGGCAATGGCGAGATGGCGACGGCGCGCGATTTTGATGCATTCGAAGCCGTGATGCTGGCGCTGCCCGCTGCTATCGAAGGCCGCCGCCTGCGCTGGGCGAAAAA
>JAVEWI010000273.1:0-3177 GCA_034004625.1 Bdellovibrionales bacterium | reverse complement strand
GCGGCACGGCCAAGGGCGTGATGCGCCGTTTGCCTGTTTTGAATACGGCTTTGTCGCCGGATAGCACGTTGGCCCCTGCGCTGGCCGATGTATGGCAGCGCGGTTATGCGGTGGGCAAGGAACAGGGGTTCCGCCATGCGCATCTGACGGGGCTTTGGACAGCGCTGGAATTGCAGGCTTTGCTCGGCGTGACCTGCCGCGATATTGCCCCCGAAGCCGCGCCCGTGCGGTTCGAAGGATTCTTTGGCGATACCATGGACGGCGATATGTTGTACGGCAAAAAAATGAACCCCGCCGTGCCGCGTGCCCTCAAACGCCTTGGCTATAACGCGCGGCAGATAGACGACATTCATAGCTATGCCGTGGGGCATGGCACATTGCTGGATGCACCGGCGGTCAACCATGCGTCGCTGGCGGCCAAGGGTATGTCGACGGATATGATTGCGGCGGCAGAACGTCTTTTGCCCGCGGCGCAGGATTTGCGCTATGTATTCAACCGTTGGACCTTGGGCGAAGGTGTCGAAGAATTACCCGTGGGCGATGCCGAAGATATTCTGGCGGCGCTGGGCTTTGCCGAAGATGACATTGATGACGCCAGCCTGCATGCCTGCGGTGCCATGACGGTGGAGGGCGCGCCGCATGTGCTGCCCGAACATCTGGATGTTTTTGATTGCCTGCTGCCGACCGGCATGGGGATCCGCCGTGTGCAGGCGCCGGCACAAATTGCGATGCAGGCGGCGGTGGAGCCTTTCCTGTGCGGGACGGTGGCGCAGACCTTGATCCTTGACCACCATACGCCGATCGAGGACATGCAAAAATTGGCTCTCAGCGCATGGGAGGGCGGTTTGCGCCGTTTTGCCCTGTGGCGCGAAGGCGCGTCTTTGCTGCAACCGGCGGAGCTTTTGCCCCAGAAATGGGAAACGTCTTTGTTTGCCGAAGAAGAAGAGGAACGCGGCCTGCGCTTGCCCAGCGGTAAAAAACGCAAATCCGCCCGTCGGTAAAAAGACGTCTGAAAATCCCCAAAACAGGGCCCTGCGCAAACTTGTCGCCGCACAGATTCGCGTTTTTTGCCGGGAAGAGGTGAAAAATACCTGCTGCCCGCCGCCTTTTTTCATGGAAATGATCTATACGCTGTTATTTTTGCACCGATGTCGCGGAATAAATTTGTTTAAAATCAATGATTTGTGTTTGTCTTGGCGCAGCTAGCCAATTTTTAACTGCTGTTAGGATATCATTAATAATGATGTGACATTCTGTAGCTGTTACCGGAATGAACCGGACGGCACGCGAAGGAGATCAGGACATGGGCGCAGAAAAAAGCTACTTCCCCGAAAGTGATGCCTGGGCAGCCTCCATGCCGGACGTACGTGGTGCCTTTGCTTCGGTTAAATCCCGCGGCAGCGCTTCGGTCGCGCCGAAAACGCAGGCCGATGCCGAATATAACAAATTCGCCAAACTGGATATGAGCAACGTGTTCTAAAAAAACATTGCACAGCCGCTTTGGCTTTCACGGTTGCGATACGGATAAAGCTCCTTTAGTCTTTCGGACAAAGGAGTTTTTTCATGTCCGCATCTGCTATTCATGACCGCCTGCAATCCCTTGGCGTTACGCTGCCCACGCCGGCCGCGCCCGTGGCCAATTACGTGCCCTTCGTGATTGCGGGCAATATGCTTTATATCTCCGGTCAATTGCCCACGGGGCTTGACGGCCAGATGGTCAAAGGCCAATTGGGCCGCGATGCCACGCTGGAACAGGGGCAGCAAGCCGCACGTCTTTGCGCGATCAATATTCTGGCGCAGGCCAATGCCGCGCTGGGCGGTGATCTTTCGCGTATCAAACGCTGCGTCAAGCTGGGCGGTTTTGTCGCTTCGGCTTCCGATTTCTTTGACCATCCGAAAGTCATCAACAGCGCATCCGATCTGTTGGTCGATGCACTGGGCGATGCGGGACGCCATGCGCGTTTTGCCGTGGGTGTTTCGGCGCTGCCCTTTGGCGCGGCGGTTGAAATCGACGCTGTTTTCGAAATCGTTTAACCGCGGTTTATAAGTCTTCAGGAACCCCGCAATGAAAACCCCGGGCATTTTTTGCGCGATTGATACGCCGGATGTGCACAGCGCGTCGGCATTGATTTCCGCGCTGAAAGGCACCGGGGTTGATTTCAAACTGGGGCTGGAATTTTTTCTGGCAGAAGGGCCGCAGGGTGTGGATAAACTCCGCGCGATTGCCGGATCCGATACGAAAATATTTCTGGACCTGAAACTGCACGACATTCCCAATACCGTGGCGGGCGCGGTGCGCAGCGCCATGCGGTGCCGCGCGGATTATCTGACACTGCATGCGGGTGGCGGCAGCGCCATGATGCAGGCTGCGGCCTCGGCTGCGCAGGATGCGCAGCAAAAAACAGGCATCACGCCGCCGGTTCTGTTGGGCGTAACTGTATTAACGCATATGGATGCTGCCGATTTGCAGGAAATGGGCATGGATGCCGCACCTGCCGACCATGCCGCGCGCCTGGCACGTCTGGCGCGGGATGCGGGATTGGGCGGGGCGGTTTGTTCGCCGCAGGAAATTGCCCGTTTGCGTGCGGATGGTGGTGCGGGTTTTTCTTTGGTCGTGCCGGGCATACGTCCGGCGGATGCGGCGGCGGGTGACCAGAAACGTATCATGACACCGGCGGCGGCCGCGGCGCTGGGCGCGGATTATCTGGTGATTGGCAGGCCGATTACGCAGGCGGCTGACCCCGCGGCAGCGGCACGTGCCATTGTGGAATCGCTGTACCCGCAGGCGGCCTGAACTTGTTTTCCCAAATACGGCGCGGTTTAAACAGCTTCCCTAAACGTCCGCACATAACATAATCATGTATTTGCGCGCGCGTTTGCGATTTTATGTTAAAAAATATCCCCGCAGGGCATGATTGTTAATGACGTTCCGGCCTGTTTTTGTTACATGTTTTGCAAGAATTTATACCACCAACCACCCAACCGATGTGAGATGGCATGAACTGGATCAATAACTTCGTCCGCCCCAAGATCAAGGCACTGGCCGATATGGCAGGCAAAAAAGATGTGCCTGACAATCTGTGGCACAGATGCCCCGGCTGCGACGCCAGGCTGCACCATCAGGAAGTGCAAAAAAACCTGCACGTCTGCCACCACTGCGGTTACCACATGCGGATG
>JAVEWI010000272.1:0-3189 GCA_034004625.1 Bdellovibrionales bacterium | reverse complement strand
TCCACATGGCGGCGGATGAAGGGCAGGCTCAGCACAATTTCAGCATCATCCGGCGCGCGGTTACCCGGCGGGCGCCAATTGATGACGTTGCTGATATAGACATGTTCTTCGCGGTTAATCCCGATACTGCCCAGCATTTTATCCAGCATCTGGCCGTTTACGCCGACAAAGGGTCTGCCCAGCAGGTCTTCGTCCGTGCCCGGCGCATCGCCCACAAACATCACACGCGCCTGCGGGTTACCATCGGCAAAAACCATCTGCGTTGCCGTGCGTTTAATGGCAAGACCTTTGAAACTGTCAATCGCCGCGCGCAGCTCATCCAGCGTTTTGGCTTCAGAAGCCAGAACGCGGGCTTCTTCCATCGCTTCTATCGTACCGCTCAACCCCATTACATCAGGCTGTGTCATGGGCGATCCCGCCCCCAATGCCGCGCCGGACAAAGGCCCCGCCCCCATGCTTGCCCCCGCTGCCACAGCAGGCGCGGGCGTCATGGATAAAACTTTTTCCGGAATCTGCGTACGATCCAGCGCTTCGTCGCCCATAACCTCGTCCACGCCGCAATCCAGATAAAACTGGAGCAGTTCGTAGGGGGAAAGGCTTGAGATGGAAAGGTTTTCTTCCATTGGCGGCGGATATACCTATAATGTTGCTCACCCGTTATACCCCAGAATGACAATAATATAAAGGGAACGCCATGACCGATATAAATGCCGCAGAAACACCCGCCCGTGACGTCATGACATATGACGTCGTGATTGTCGGCGCGGGGCCTTCGGGGCTGAGCTGCGCGATCCGGCTGAAACAGCTGAAACCGGATCTGTCTGTCTGCATTCTTGAAAAAGGGTCGGAAGTGGGCGCGCATTTGCTTTCGGGTGCGGTCTTGGAGCCGCGCGCGCTGGATGAACTCATCCCCGACTGGAAAGAAAAAGGCGCCCCGCTGAACACACCCGCGGGGACGGATAAATTCCTGTTCCTGACACGCAAACATGCCATTCGCCTGCCCACCCCGCCGCAAATGCACAACAAAGGCAATTACATCATCAGCCTTGGCGTTTTTGCCCGCTGGCTGGCAGATCAGGCGCAGGCGCTGGGCGTAGAAATTTATCCGGGCTTTGCCGCGGCCGAAGTTCTTTATGACGAAAACGGTGCGGTCAAAGGCGTCGCCACAGGCGACATGGGGATCGACCGCCACGGTGCACGCACCGCGGCCTATCAACCGGGGATGGAGCTGCACGCGCAGCAAACCGTTTTTGCCGAAGGCTGCCGCGGCTCGCTGACCAAAACATTATTTGAAAAATTCTCCCTGCGCGCCGATTGCGATCCGCAAACATACGGCATCGGCATCAAGGAGCTGTGGGAAATTCCCGCAGACAAACACAAAACCGGCTTGATCGTCCATACCGCAGGCTGGCCCATGGATAGCCAGACATACGGCGGTTCGTGGATGTACCATCTGGAAGGCAATCAGGTTTCCATCGGCTACGTCATCGGGCTGGATTACCAAAACCCGCATCTGTCACCCTTCAACGAATTTCAACGGTTCAAATTGCACCCCGCCATCCGTCAATATCTGGAAGGCGGGCGCCGCATTGCCTATGGCGCGCGCGCCATCAGCGAAGGCGGTTTGCAATCCCTGCCCCGTTTGACCTTTGCCGGCGGTTTGCTGGTGGGGGATACGGCAGGCTTCCTCAATACGCCGAAAATCAAGGGCAACCATACCGCCATGAAATCCGGCATGCTGGCGGCAGAAGCCATCGCAGAGACATTCGATGCAGGCACAGGCGATGCAGGCACGGCGCAGGGCGCGGAGTGCGTATCCTATACCCAAAAATTCAAAGACAGCTGGCTGCATACGGAACTCTACCTGGCGCGCAATATACGTCCGAGTTTTCACAAAGGATTCTTGCTGGGCTTTTTATATTCCGCGATCGATACGGTTTTGTTGCGCGGACGTGCGCCGTGGACGTTTAAAAACCACGCCGATCATACGCAGCTGAAAAAAGCAAAAGACGCGCCGCAGATTGATTACCCCAAACCCGATGGCGTGATTACATTCGACCGCCTGTCTTCGGTTTTTATATCCAATACCAACCACGAAGAAGACCAGCCCTGTCATTTGCAGTTGAAAGACGCGGGCGTGCCCGTTGCCATCAACCTGCCCGAATATGACGCGCCGGAACAACGGTATTGCCCCGCAGGCGTATATGAAATTGTACGCAACGACCAAAACGAACCGCGCCTGCAAATCAACGCGCAAAATTGCGTGCATTGCAAAACCTGTGACATCAAAGACCCCACCCAGAACATCAACTGGGTCACGCCCCAGGGCGGCGGCGGCCCGAATTACGGCAGTATGTGAGAACCCGTATGGGGTGGAAAAAACCCGTACGTCCGTGGGGCACACGCCGCCGCAATTTCAGCCCACGCGGGCGTCCTTTCCGGCGTATCAAACGTCTGCACACATGGCTTGCCGTGGCATTCCTGCTTTGGGCGGCATGGGCTTTTCATTTTTACATGGCCCATGTCAGGGATGAAGCAGAACCGCTATCCCCCACCGCCGAGAAACGGGTCGATGCCTATACGCCCGAACAGGAACAAGCTGTGGACGATCAAACCACAGAAAATAAAATCACCGGCAACGGCGATATTGCCTGCCGCAATCCGTACATTATTGATGGCGATACTTTCAGCTGCGATGGTTACCGCATCAGATTGCAAAATATCGACGCGCCGGAAATGCCGGGACATTGCCGTCCGGGACGGCGCTGCACCAAAGGCAATCCCCACGCTTCACGCAACCATTTGATAAAACTGACGCGCGGCACTGTTTCCTGCACGGTATCGGGCACGGATACTTACGGACGCAAACTTGCCACCTGCCGCGCAAAAGGCAAAGACCTGTCATGTGAAATGGTCGACGCAGGACACGCCGTGCAGCGATACAGCGCGCTCAATTGCCCTTGAAAAAATAGAAATTACTTCGGTCCGCCGAACAGCGGCTTGGATTTGGCATTTTGTACCGTCCAGCCGGGGTTTTGCGGCAAATCGTCATTCGCGGGAACAGCGGGATATTTTTCCGCGCCGTATTTTGCGCCGTCAAAGGGACGCCAGTCGCCTTCTTTTTGTGCCAGACGGTCCATCAATGCGACAACGGCGGGCAAATTGGCAATCATGCCCAAATGGCCGGAG
>JAVEWI010000271.1:0-3193 GCA_034004625.1 Bdellovibrionales bacterium | reverse complement strand
TTGGAAGTGGTGGACGGCGTTTTTGCGCCCATCACTGCGCGGCGCGGCGTGGTGGCCGATGTGGCGCGTGACGTTTTGCACCGCCCGTTCCGGCAGGGGCAGGCGGGGCTTGTCGAAATATGGCCGTTGGTACAGGCGCAAAAACGCGAAGGCGGAGAACCATGGCGTATGCCGGTCGATATCGAAACCGGCGACAATGCGGCCAGCCGTCTGGCACGTAAAATCGCACAGACCGTGCGTGGATGGATTGAAAACGGAGAAATCCTGGAATCCAAAGGCCGCCCCATTCGCGCGGGCGATGTGATGGTTCTGGTGCAATCACGCGGTGCGATTGTGGATTTGATCATGCGCGCGCTGAAAGAAGAACACGTGCCCGTGGCCGGTATTGACCGCATTACCCTGACCGAAGAAATCAGTGTGATGGATTTGCTGGCCGTTGCGGCCTTTGCCCTGCAACCACGGGATGATTTGACGCTGGCGACCGTCTTGAAATCGCCGCTGGTCGGCATGGGCGAAGAAGAATTATTTACCCTTTGTTATGGCCGCCCGCATGGTTTGTGGCACCGCGTGCGTGATGCACGCCCCGATATTGCGCTGTGGCTGCAAAAACGGATTGAACGCAGCGGTTACGCGACGCCCTATGAATTCTTTGCCGAGATTTTGAATACAGCCTGCCCTGCCGATAACTTGTCGGGACGGCGCGCTTTTTATGCGCGGCTGGGGCTGGATATTCAAGACGCGCTGGATGAATTTTTGAATAGCTGTTTGCAGTTTGAACAATCGCATACGCCCGCCTTGCAGGCGTTTTGCGAATGGTTTTTGCGTGGTGATGCGCAGATCAAACGCGAGCAGGAAGGGCATAAAGCAGACCAGGTCCGCATCATGACTGTGCATGCGTCAAAAGGGCTGCAGGCGCCGATTGTTTTCCTGCCCGATACAGTCAAAATTTTGCACGACCATAACAAAGGCCGCGTGCGTTTGTTGTGGCCGGAAGAAGACGTGGATGGGAATTCCGCCGGTGTGGATGTGCCGCTGTGGTCGCCGCGCGGGGAATTTGATGCCGGTATTTATGACCGCGCGCGTACAGCCGCCGCCGAAAAACAGATGGAAGAATACCGCCGCTTGCTTTACGTCGCTTTGACGCGGGCGGAAGACCGTTTGTATGTCACGGGTTTTCGCGGCAAACACGCGGCGAAAGAAGGCTGCTGGTATAATCTGGTTGCGGAAAGTTTTCCGAAAGAGGCTGTATCTGTGCCGTTTGACATGGACGGGGCGCCTGTGACGGATGCGGAGGGGGAAATTCTTTCGGCCCGCCGTTTGCATCATCCCCAAACCGTGCCGGTTGAAAAAACGCCACCATTGCCCGAAGCAGCTTCGGGCGATGCATTGCGCAGGCCGCTTCCGGAATGGGCGCGTCATGTGCCGCAGGCAGAACCTTTGCCGCCTGTGCCCTTGGCGCCATCCAAACCGGGTGAAGATGAACCTGCCGCCAAAAGCCCTCTCGGCACGGATGACAGCTGGCGTTTCCGCCGCGGTGTGATTGTGCATCAATTGCTCGAAATTCTGCCGCAATTGCCGCCGGCGCGGCGGGCGCAAGCTTTGCAAACATGGTTGGCCCGGCCGTCTTTGGGCATGGACACGGCAGAGCAAAATGTTTTCGCGCAGGAAGTCATGGCGGTTTTGACGCATCCGGATTTTGCGGCGATTTTTGCCGCGGGGTCGCGTGCGGAAGTGCCCGTGGTCGGCTTGGCCGGTGCGGCGGGCATGGCCGTGCCGCAAAAAGTATTGTCGGGGCAGATCGACAGGCTTTGTGTCAGCGAGACGGAAGTTCTGGTCGTGGATTTCAAAACCAACCGCCCGCCGCCCAAAGACGAATCGAAAGTGCAGGCGGTTTATTTGAAACAGATGGCGGCCTACCGCGATATTTTACGAAAAATATATCCCGGCAAATCCGTGCGTACCGCGCTTTTGTGGACGGACGGGCCTGTTCTGATGCCGCTTCCCGATAATCTGCTTGACCCTCATGCTCCGTAAGTTAGGGTAAATGGAAACCGGAAAAAGGGGAAGCCATGTCCCGCGAAACATCTAGATCACGCGTACTGAAAGGCCGTTTGGAAATTTTTTCCGAACAGGGCACCGAAGGCGCGCATTGGTCTTTTTACGAAGACGGCAAGACGGGTTATGACGGCCTGCACTGCCTTGAAAAAGGCGATGTGCTGCGCGTGTTTAACGACGCCGCGCGGACTGAACTTTTGTGGCAAGGTACGATTGACCTCGACCATAAAACGGGAAGACAGCCGCGCGCCATGATTGGCGACGTGCAATGGCTGGATAAGATCGGCACGGTGCACGGGCTGCAAAAAGGCATCGATAAAACCGCATGGGCGGATATGTTTTTGGCCGAAAAACCGGCCGTATTGGTGCCGCGCCGTCCCGATAAATACGTGCCGTAAGGGGCAGGATTTTCTTTGCCTGCGCGAAAACGGGCAAAGGCATCTTTACAAATGCCAAAAACGCCCGATATTAGCATAGACGGCGCAAGACCCCGCGGGTGCGGCAAGAGCAGCCTGCCGGATTTGACCAGATACGCATTCAAATACCTGAATAAAATATAAAACGAACATGAAAGGATAAACGCGATGGGCGCACAGCAAGTAAACGATGCAGATTTTGAACAGGAAGTATTGAAGGCCGATGTGCCCGTTCTGGTCGATTTCTGGGCGGAATGGTGCGGTCCCTGCCGCGCGCTGGGCCCCAGCGTGGATGCGCTGGCAAGCGAAAAAGGCGCCGCGCTGAAAGTGGTAAAGGTCAATATTGACGACAACCCGAATGCGCCGACCAAATACGGCGTGCGTTCGATTCCGACGTTGCTGATTTTCAAAAACGGCGAAGTCGTGGCGCAGACCGTGGGTTCCATGGCGAAATCCGATCTGGTGAAATGGGTGGATGGCGCGATCTGATCGCCGCTGTTTACAGCCGTTTTCACGGCAAAAGGCTCCCTTGAAAAAGGGAGCCTTTTTGCTTTCGGGCAAAAACAGGTACATAAAAAATCAGGGATGATTTATAATAAAATATCTGACGCAAACATGAAACTCTGGCTTTGGGCCGGACAGGCGATAAGCGGTGGGGGCCGGAATGACAGCGACACAGACCATCAGACGATATGCTTTTTTCCCGGCTGCGGCCTTGCTCT
>JAVEWI010000270.1:0-3198 GCA_034004625.1 Bdellovibrionales bacterium | reverse complement strand
AGAAGGAATTGACGGATTACCTGAAAGACCGTCTGGCGCCCTACGAAATGCCCAAAATGATGGAGCAGCGCGATGCCCTGCCCAAAACCATGATCGGCAAGCCGGATAAAAAAGCATTGGTTGCGGAAGAAAAAGCCAAAGCCGCCGCGAACCAGAACAAAAAAGCAGAAGGCGGCAACAAACCGCCGAAAGCGCCGCGCATGATGTAATCTGTGCAAAAATCCAGATACAAAAAAGCCCGGCGCAATGCCGGGCTTTTTTTACGTCTATACTTTTTTGGGTATTTCACCGGGCTTTTGCAATTCTCCCGTTTTGGAGAGCAAGACCGCAATCGGCCGCGTGCCTTTGAACTGTTCCAGCACGATGGAAAACACCGCCAGAATGGGAATGGCCAGGAACATGCCCGGCACGCCCCAGATCATCGCCCACATGGCCAGATTGGTGATGATGAAAATGGGGCTGAGGTTCAGGTTATTCCCCATCAGATAAGGATCAAGAATATGGCCGAGGAATGCGTGCGAAATGCACAATGTCGCCAGAACCAGCAGGCAGGTCTGCAAATCCCCGAACTGGATCAGGGCGATAATCACCGGCATGGAAATCGCCACGAAAGATCCGGCATAGGGAATGAAGTGCAAAAAGAACGCCATGATGCCCCAAAACGCCGCAAAATCGACCGCGTAAAAGCTGAGGATCACAAAGGTCAGGAAACTATCCAGCGCACTGACCAATGCCTTCACGCCCACATAACGCTGGATTTTAACGTCCACGACTTTCAGGATACGGTGCATCTGCGCCGTCACCGCACGCGTGCCCACCATGCGGCGGATTTTCTGCGCAAAAAACCGCTGTTCATAAAGCAGCAGCGCGATAAACAGCACAATCACCGCCGTTTTACCGGCCAGCCCCGTCATCATGCCAGCGAAAGAGCGGATCATCTGACCGATATCAACGTATTTTTTGGCAAGCTCCACCAGCTCGCTCAATGTCGGTTGATGATCCATGCCCAAACGCACGGCGGCATCACCCAGAATCTTTTCAAAACTGGACTGAAACTTGGGCGCTTCACGCACCACGTCGTCGATATTGCCGCGTACCAGATAACTGACCACGCCGATCAAAACCGTCAAGGATACAATCGCCGCAAACAAACGCACTGGACGGGGAAAAGGTTTGCCTTTCCACACGCGTGCAAGGCTGAAAAACCGCGTAACCGCGTTAATCAGGTACCAAAGGAAAAAGGCGACCACAAAGGGGATAATCACCCCCTTGCCGATTTTGCAGACGTAAATCACCAAAACCAGCGCGGCAAAACACAGCATATAAACCGCGGCGCGGCTGATAACCATGCCGTTCGGGTTTTCCGTTTCCGGTGAAGGAATATTTTGCGTTGTCATGCCTTGCTCCGTTTCGCCGCTTTGCGGATTTTTTCTTTGGGCACGTCGGACGTATCAATACGTCCGTTTTTGGTCAGGAACACGGCAATCGGCCGCGTTTGCGGGAATTGGCCCAGCGTAATCACCACCATGGCAATAATCGGCACGGCCAGGAACATGCCCGGCACACCCCAGATCATCGCCCAGGCGGCGAGGGAGAAAATCGTCATGATGGGGCTGATGTTCAGCGTTGCGCCGGGCAAACGCGGGTCAACCAATGTCGCCAGCGAAATCTGTATCGCGGACAAAGCTGCCAGCACCGCAAAGAAAGTGCCCACGTCCCCGAACTGGATCAAAGCAATCACAGACGGCAAGCCGATAGACAGCAGCGGGCCGATGTATGGGATGAAATTCAGCACAAAAGCCAAAAGCCCCCAGAACTGGTTAAAATTCACCCCGAAATATTTAAGCGCCAGATAGGTGCAAAGACCGATAAAGGCGCTGATCACAACCTTGACCGAAATATAACGCTGCATGCTGATGTCGATATTTTTCAGGATGTGGCGCACGCGGGTTTCGGTTTCTTTGTCCGAAAAAATATTCTGGATTTTACGCTCGAAAAATTGCTGTTCGTAAAGCAGGAATCCCGTATAGAACATAACCACCATGGACTTACCGGCAAGGCCGGTAAACAATGCCGCAATCCACGTCATGACCGCGGTCAGGTTGACGTATTGTTTCAGTTCACCCACGAAAAATTCACGCTCCAGCCCGAAAAAGGCCAAAAGCTTGGGCAGCATCAATTCCAGATTGGCCTGATATGTCGGTATCGCCGCACGTACCAGACGCACATTGTGGTTAATCAGTGTCAAGGTCAGCCACAAGGCCGTCGCAAAAAACAAAATGGCAATGACAAAACAAACCATGCGCGGCAAAGCCGGCCCGCATAAACGCCCCAGCCCCCGCGCCATGGCGTTAATCAGGTACCAAAGGCAAACGGACAGAACAAAAGGAATGGTAATGGCCGCCGATACGTGCAGCAGGTAAACCACAAGGCATACCACCATAAAACCCAGCGCCGAGCTGGACAAAGCAGAGGGCGACAGCGCGAGCGTAAACCCGCCGGATGGAATGGCAGGTTTGGCCGTATCAGCCGTCTTCTTGTTGTTTGGCATAATCTGGCGCCCTTTTCTATAGATATGTCATAATGCAAAAGCCCGGAGCCGAGCGGCGTTAGTTGACTTTAGAATAAGACGCATTACTGTCAACCTCACAAGCGACAAACCGCGCGGGAGAGATCGGATTCGTCCGGCGCCGAAGGAGCAACCGACCCCGGAAACTCTCAGGCAAAAGGACCGCACGGCAGGGCATTTCCCACATGCCCATAGCGTCTCTGGAAAGCGCCCCGCCCTTATTTACGCGGGAACGCACCGAAGGAGCAAGCTGTTTGCGCCCTGGCGCACCGGCGAAAACTCTCAGGTCACAAGACAGAGCGGGGCGGTGCGATGGCATTATATACGTCATGAAAGGACACTGCTTTGGAAAACGCGGCTTTGAAACCTACTGAAATCCTGCACAAAACCCCGCTGCACGCGCTGCATATTGCGCTGGGCGGCAAAATGGTGCCCTTCGCCGGTTATGACATGCCCGTGCAATACGATGGCATGGGCGTTTTGAAAGAACACCAGCATACGCGCAACCACGCCGGCATTTTTGACGTATCCCACATGGGACAGGCGTTTTTGACATCCCAAACAACCGACCCCGCCCGCGTTTTGTAAAAATCGTGCCGGGCGATATTGCAGGGCTGACCGCAGGGCAA